>NZ_VFUR01000027.1:0-64646 GCF_006441095.1 Mesorhizobium sp. B2-5-4
GCGAAGAAGCGGTAGGCGACGTCGATGGTGATGCCTTGCTCGCGCTCGGCCTCGAGGCCGTCGACCAAGAGCGCGAAATCGATGTCGTCGCCCGTCGTGCCGTGCTTGCGCGAATCGCGTTCGAGCGCGGCGAGCTGGTCCTCGAAAATCTGCTTGGTGTCGGACAGCAGGCGTCCGATCAACGTCGACTTGCCGTCATCCACCGAACCGCAGGTCAGAAAGCGCAGCAGCGACTTCTTCTCCTGCGCGGCCAGATAATCGCGGACGCCGTCCGTGGGAGCGAGGCTCTTCGCCATGATGTGGCGCATGGTCAGAAATACCCCTCGCGCTTCTTCTTTTCCATCGAACCGGCTTCATCGCGGTCGATCAGGCGACCCTGCCGTTCGGATGTGCGTGCCGTCAGCATCTCGCCGACGATGGCTTCGAGCGTGTCGGCGTCGGATTCGATGGCGCCGGTCAGCGGATAGCAACCAAGCGTGCGGAATCGCACCAATCGGTTCTCCACGACCTCGCCGGGCAGCAGCTTCATGCGATCATCGTCCTTGAGGATCAACATGCCATCGCGTTCGACGACGGGCCGCTGCTTGGCGAAATAGAGCGGCACGATCGGGATGTTTTCCTGCAGAATGTATTGCCAGATGTCGAGCTCGGTCCAGTTCGACAAGGGGAAGACGCGGATCGATTCACCCTGCGCGATGCGAGTGTTGAAGATCTTCCACATCTCGGGCCGCTGGTTCTTCGGATCCCACACATGCTGGGCATTGCGGAAAGAGAAGATGCGCTCCTTGGCGCGCGACTTTTCCTCGTCGCGGCGGGCGCCTCCAAAGGCGGCATCGAAGCCGTATTTGTCGAGCGCCTGGCGCAACGCCACGGTCTTCATCACATGGGTGTGGGTGTTCGAACCGTGATCGAACGGATTGATGTTGTCGCGCACGCCGTCTTCGTTGACATGAACCAGAAGGTCGAACCCCAGCTTCTGCGCCATCTGATCGCGAAATGCGATCATCTCGCGAAATTTCCAGGTGGTGTCGACGTGAAGAAAGGGGAATGGCGGCTTGGCCGGATAGAACGCCTTCATCGCCAGATGCATCAGCACCGACGAATCCTTGCCGACGGAATAGAGCATAACCGGCTTGGTGAAAGCGGCCGCGACCTCGCGGAATATGTGGATGGACTCGGCTTCAAGCCGCTGCAGATGCGTAAGCGCTGATATCATGGACCGTGAGCGTTCTCTCGTGCCTTGCAACAGAAGTTACTGCGTCAAATCATCGAGCCTTTTTGCGCCCGCTTCAAGCTTCGCTTCTGGACAAAGTGTTTCGTTCGGGCGTTCTAGCAGATCGTCGCGGCCCAGAACAATGCAGGACGAGCCCGGCTGCAGTCGGTTCGGGAATGAATTTTCCATGCTTGTGGCAAAATCCGGAAATTTCTGCTTGAAGGGCCTCCAGCTGGGAAAGGCAGGAAAAATATTGCCTGTGAGAGCGCCGCGGCGGCGCCGCAGGGGTCAACCGGCCCCGAATGCGGGATTTCGGCGGCAATCGATCCGGACGCACTATCGAAACAGCGACCCAGCCGCTATACGCTTTTCGAGAGTGGGCAAGTGCGTGATGAAGCACGGGCAGTTTCGAGGCGAGCACTTTCGAGAATGTGCCGCATAAAATCTCTCTGGAATAGCAGGTCCGAAAAATTGAACCGGCTTTCATCCATTAGGCAGCAATTCACGCCTTCGCGGATCAATATCTACTTCTCCATTCTCTGCTTCTTTTCTCCCCCGGTCCTGGGATCGGTGGTTAGCTTCGTGTTCAATGGCGGCGGCTTGTGGTCCGTCCTGTTGATCGCCTTGAAGAGAAGACGCTTCAATGTCGACCGCGCGATGATGCCGCTGACGATCGCGATCTATGCCTATTGCGCAAGCAATGTCCTGGCGTCCCTCGTCAACCACGCGATCGTCAAGGACGCGCGGCATCTTATCCCGCTGATCACCTTTCTGTTTTTTCCCATCTCCTATTCGACCTGGAGCATTACGCCGAAGGCAACGCTCGTCCGCATCATTGTGCTGGCCAGCATGGCTGCCTGTTTCGGGGCGCTGCTGCTGGCGGTCTATCAGCAGTATCGGCTTGGCATACGCGCCGAGGGCGGGGCCGGGAATGCGATCGTTTTCGCTGAGGTCCTCTGCCTTGCAGTTGTGACCTGCGTGGCTGCTGCCCTGTCCGGTATAGAGAGGTACAGGATCGCCCTCATCTGCGCTGCACTCGGCGGAACGGTCGCCATTATCTACTCCGGTACGCGCATCGTCTGGCTGGCGCTGCTGATTGCCGGTATCGCCGTTCTGCTGATCAACCAGCAGAGGCTGAGAGGGAGAAATGCCGTTCGCGTGCTTTTGCTGCTGGCCGCGATCGCAGTCACAATCGCGTTTTTTGGGTTCCAGACGATAGCGGGGCGTGTTGCATTTCTGCACTCCGACTGGGATGCGCTGGCGGCCCATGGTGACCACACGACTGCTCTGGGATCGCGCGTCGCGCTTTGGGATATCGGCCTGAAGGCATTTCGGGAGATGCCATTTTTCGGACATGGAGTGGGTGCCACCCGGCTCTTGATCAAGCAGGGCTTTCAGGATCAGTTCGGCATGGACGAAGGTTACAGTCATTTCCACAACGGCTTCCTGACCGCCTTGGTGCAAGCGGGAATCCTGGGTGCGGTGACACTGGCGGCGATCTTTGTGGTTGCCGCCAGAAATGCCGCCCGGGTCCTTCGCAACAGCGTCGATCCGATCGAGCGGTTCGGCGCCACCATGATTGTCGCCGTCGTGATCACCTATCTGACCGCCGGAATGACAGGCATCCTGATCGGTCACGACATTCTGGACTCGGTCTTTATGGTCTTCCTGGTGTCGGGAACATATCTTGCCTGTGGGCGCCAGGCTGCGTTGGTGGAAATCCGGACGATATCACCAGCGACCGGCCAAGCCGTTCCATCAGTGGAAGGCCTAGCGCCTCCGCCAGCCGCCCAATAGCCGGTCCGGGCAAGACAATGAAAGTCCTGGTTACCGGCGCGACGGGCTTCATCGGCCGCCAGGTGGTCGATCGGCTTCTTGAGGCCGGTGTCGAGCTTCGCCTCGCCTCCCGCCAGCCGGAGAGACTTGATGGGGGGGCCGACGCCATGCCGATGCCGGGTTTCGATGCGCCGGCCGCGGCTTTCCTGGCGCTGACCAGGGATGTTACGGATATTATCCATTGCGCGGGTCTTAGCAATGATCAGGGCAACGCCACCGAAGCCGATTTTCGGGCAGCCAATGCGCAATTGAGCGCACGTCTAGCACATGCCGCCGCCACGCAGGCAAGTGGACGGTTCATCCATCTTTCCTCGATCCGGGCCGTGATCGGCGCGCGTGCCAGCGCAACGATCGGCGAAAACACGGTCCCCGAACCGCAAGACGCCTACGGGCGCTCGAAGCGCGAAGCAGAAATCGCGGTGCTGGAGGCCTACGCCTCGCATGGCCGTGCCGACGCCGCCATATTGCGGCTGCCTCCGGTCTACGGGATCGGCATGAAAGGAAACCTGGCGACGCTGATGCGGCTCGCCGATACGGCTCTGCCGATCCCGACAGGCGCGTTGACGGCAAACCGCTCGCTGCTGTCATCGCAATCGGCGGCACGGGCGGTGTGGCATCTGTTTTGCCATTCGCAGCCGCTTCATCCGGTCTATACCGCCAGCGACGTGCCGCCGGTTTCCGTGGCTGCCATCATCGGTGCCTTTCGCCGCGGTTTCGGGAGGCCGACCCGCCTGGTGCCAATGCCGGCCGGACCGATGCGGGCGGCCGCCATACTGCTTGGCAAGCGGCTGTTCTGGGACAGCCTGACGGCGACACAGATATGCGACCCTTCCCTGCTTGCCTCGCAAGGCTGGGCGCCGGAATCCAGCACACTGGAAAGGCTGACCGAGATAGCGCGGCTCCGAAAGTCCCGACTTCCCGTTTGACCACTGGTCCAAGGACTGGTTTTTTCCTTCTGGAGCACGGCGCGCTCAGCCGCGATAGAGCGTTCCGAACAAGATCCGAAGGTCAAGCCAGAACGACGCGGTCCTGAGATAGCTGGCATCGATTTCGGCCAGAAGTTGCGGGTTCGACATGTCGATGCCCCTGATCTGGGCCAAGCCTGTCATTCCGGGGAGAGCCTGCAAAACCCCCAGCCGCTTGCGGCATTCGATCAGTTCCGTCTGGGTCGGCAGGCAGGGACGCGGCCCGACCAGGCTCATTTCGCCGCGCAGGACATTCCAGAGTTGCGGCAACTCGTCGAGCTTGAATTTCCGCAAGCCCTTTCCAACCGATGTCACGGCGCTCACCGGGGTTTCATGCGAGGGCAAGGATGGCGTTCCCTGGTACATCGTCCTCAACTTGTGGCAGCGAAAAAGCGCACCTTCGCGGCCAACCCGCGTTTGGGAAAAAATCACCGGACCAGGCGACGATGCACGGACGGCAAGAATGGCAAGAAACAGAATCGGAGAGGATGCCACCAGCAGCACAGCCGCACCGGCGATATCGAAGATTTTCTTGGCTGTCGTCATGAGTGGCCGATGGGCTCCCTGCCAGGGCTTCACCCGGCAACCGCGAGCGAAACCCATCAATCCGGTCGGCGTAGCATGAGGTCGCCTATCGACCAAGCGCACCACGCAAGGCCAGCAAGATTAAGATCGGTCGACCCACCAAACTCGTCCTTGAACAGGCGACCAAGCCGCAAGCCTGCCTGCCACGATGCGCTGGAGTTGGGGTTGAGCGGGGTTCAATCACTCAACATCTGCAACCGATTAAGTCGCCTGCCCGGCCGTTTTCGGGATCACCTCTTGAGGCGTACCTCCCCTAGGCTTCTTAGCGCGGTCAAGACCAGCCAGCACGGCAAGTGAAGCGGTCTTGTCCTGTTCCTTCACCGACTGCTGAAGTGTGGCAAGCGCGGCCTGGACATCCGGCCACTCCACAACATCCGTGCTCAATCCAAAAATCTTGGCAATGCTGAGCTCGACCAATTCCTCGTCTTCGCCGTGAAGGGTCTCGTGGAGCTTTTCGCCCGGCCGGATGCCCGTGAAGCGGATTGGAATGTCCGTATAGGGGCTTTTTCCCGCCATCCGGATCATCGTTTCGGCCACTTCGACGATCGGCACGGGCTTGCCCATGTCGAGCATGTAGACGGCGTAGTCCTGGTCGGCCGGCCGCGACGCGGCATCGGCCGCCGACATAATGACGAGATCGACGGCTTCGGCGACAGTCATGAAATAGCGCGTCATGCGCCGGTCCGTTATCGTGACCGGTCCACCGGCCTCGATCTGAGCCTGGAATATGGTCGACACCGAACCGTTGCTGCCGAAGACGTTGCCGAAGCGAACAGCGATGAACTTGGTGGCGGCGCGGCGCCCGCCTGGTTCGCCGGCCGGCGTTTCATGCAGGGCGCTGACGATCTGTTCGGCGGCCCGCTTGGTCATGCCGAGCACGGAGGTCGGATCGACGGCCTTGTCGCTCGAGACCATGACGAATTGCGCCACGCCGCACCTGGCGGCGACCTTGGCGCAGACAAGCGTGCCGAAAACGTTGGTCTGGATGGCCGATTCCCAGTTCTCCTCCAGCAGCGGAACATGCTTCAGCGCCGCGGCGTGGAAGAGGATGTCGGGTTTGAACTCGGTGACGACACGCGTCATCTGGCGCCTGTCCGCGACATCGACGATGCGGACCGTGAGGCGGTCATGGTCCTTCTCATCGACATACTGGCTCAGCTGGAAGATGCCGAATTCGGAATTGTCGGCGACCAGCACGGCCTCGGCTCCAAGCTCCAGCGACCGTTTGACCAGCGTGCGCCCGATCGAGCCGGCGCCTCCCGTGACGAGGACGCGCTTGCCGCCGACGAAGGCGCCGATGCGCTCGATGTCGGACGGCACAGTCGGGCGGCGCAGGATCGTCTCCATCTCGACGGCATCGAGAACGAGCCTTCCCTCCTGGCCCACTTGCGAAAGCCCCGCGAACTGCACGACCCCGATGTCCCCGTGACGCGCGACGCGGACCAGCTCGGAATATTCCTCGATCTCATGCTCGGCGCCACTGCCGAAGATCAGGAGATCGAGGCTCTTGCTGCCGGTCGCATAGTCCTCCAGGACATCGATCAGGCGCGGCCGGGTCGCCACCACCGGAATACCTTGAATGCGCGTGCCGAGCGGTGCGCCCCGCTCGGTCGCCATGATGCCGACGATGGAATGGTCGGCGGGCTGCGCCGTACGCGTGAAACGAATGATCAGGTCGGCCTCGCCGAGCCGCCCGACGAACAGGGCCTGCTTGGCCCGCGCCGTGTCGGCCTTGCCGTTCAGAATACCCCAGCTCGCGCCGTCACGCAGGAAGCGGTAGAACAGCCGGGGCGCCGAGATAATGGTGAAGGAGACGAGCAGGAAAACGATGAACTGGCGCTCGTTGAGGCCCGCGACCGGCTGGAAGAAACGCACGATCAGCGAAACGGCGTAGAGCACGAATGTCAGGATCGCGCAGCTCTTCAGGATGTTGAAGAAATCAGGCGTCGAGGCGAAGCGCCAGACCGTGGTGTAGAGGCCGCAATATCTGAACAGAAGATGGCTGATGAGCACGATGCCCGCCCAGGTGACAAGGCCCTCCATGGAGAGCGCCCCGAACGAAAGATCCGACCGCGACAGGACAAGGCTGAGCGCCACCGCGACCAGGACCATGACCACGTCCTGAACCATGATAAAGGCGCGCCGCATCTCCGGCCGGAGTCCAAACACTGCTTCGAGGTAAGAATTCATTGGAAGGCGCTAAACTCCAGGCTCACATCAACACCACCAAGGTGCGAACACGAACATACTTAGGGCCGATCAGGTTTTCAAAGTGCCATCCCTGCCCCAGCCGTCGGATATCGCATACTGCGGCGCTGAGGTCATAGCCAGCTGTTTTTTTCAACGATGCTGGGTTAAGCCGGCGCTTATGTTTATCTTAATTCGGGAAGGATGCCAGGTCCTTAGAACAGGCAACAGTGCCCCTTGTATGACGAAGGCTGTTTGGACCGGAGACATCGCAAACGGGTGTGCGAAGATATCATGAACAGTTTGCATCCTATCGAGCCATGGCTGCTATTTTCTAATGCCTAAACCGCGTGTGCGGTCGAACGAAAGGTGACAGCTTTTCCGAAGGCTCTGCATAAGCGTATGGAATGGCCGAGCACCGAGACGAAACCATGTTGCTGAACGACACGGAGGATGTCGCCAGTGGCGTATTCCCTGCAGCGCCTCCGCCTTGAGCGAAGGATGGAAGCGCTCCTCGTTGCCAAGGATCTGCGGATGGCAAGGCCTGGGGTGGCTGGCGGCGACGTCGGTTTTCGATTAGTCGGACGGTGGATACCATGAAGTCGTTGCGCCCCGCCATCGCCCCACGGCGGCCATTGTCTGTGGCGATAGGCCACGGCAGGCCGAAGCGGCGAAACCCGGCGATCAGCCGGGCCTTTACAGTGTCGGTAGTCTGGTCAGCACAGACTGCCAGCACGACCGACAGCGCGGATGGTCATCGAGTAGAGCGGATGCAGCCGGCCGATGCGCAAGGCGACGTGCCCCTTAAAGGCGCGACTTTGCACCCCCGGCCAGATGCGCCGTCGTTGTGTGCGTCAAGTTCTGCAAAATTGGGCGGCCATGGTGCTGGTCATGCGGCTTGGCGTAAAGCGAGTTTTTTGTGCTCGCGCAGGTCGTCCATGTTGATGTATTGCTTGGCCTCAAATCCAGTCTTCGTTGATCTCGACGGCCAACGCCCTGACCAGGCGCAGGCAGCTTTCGGCATTGGGGAAGATGCGCACGACATAGGTGCGCCGGCGGATTTCCTCATTGAGCCGTTCGAGCATGTTGGTGGACTTCAGGTGCTTATGATGCTGGCGCGGCAGGCGAAAGAAGGTCGTCGTGCTCTCGATGGTCTCCTCCGCCCACGTCGTCAGTCGTGGGCAGCGGCCCGACCATTTGGCAAGCCAGGCGGCGAGATCGGCCTTGGCCTCGGCGAGATCGCGCCGGTCGTAGAGCCAGCGCAGTTCCTGCAGGCAGTCGTCGCCGTGCTTCCTCGGCAGGTGATTCCTGAGGAAGTGGACGTAGCAGCGCTGCCAGCCCGCTTCCGGGATGACTTCGCCGTTCGCCGCGACCAGGCCGGCATGATCGTAGGACACGACCAGCTCGACGCCCCTGAGGCCGCGCGCCTTCAAACCGACGAGGACGTCCCTCCAGGCCGAGCGGCTTTCGCGATTGGCCATCTCCACAGCCAGGATCTGACGCCGGCCGTCCCAGTCTATGCCAACCGCGATCAGCACCGCCTGGCTCATGACGATGGCGGCTTCGCGCACCTTCTCGTAGCGGGCATCGAGAATAAGGTAGGCAAAAGGTTCCTGAAGCGGGCGTTCGGCAAACGCCTTCAGGGTCTCGTCCAGACGCTTGTTGATGGCCGAGATCGACGAGGCCGAGAAGGCATGACCGCACAGCTCTTCAGTGATCGCGTTGACCTTTCGGGTCGACACGCTCTGCACATACATTTCCGACAGTGTCGCCACCAAGGCCCGCTCAGAACGCTGGTAGCGCCGCCGGCTCGGTCTTGCGGAACCCGCAGTTCAAGCTTTCCGACCCGGGTGGCAAGGGTGTGCGCCCATAATAACCCGAGCGGTAGCCGAGACGCTCCGGTATGCGCTCGCCCTTCGAAGCACCCAGCGCCTCCTCCATCTCCGCCTCGAGCACCTCCTGCATCATCGCACGGATCACTTCGTGCAGACCCTCAGGGTTTGAAAGCAGAATGTCTTTGATCGCAGCGCTGGCAGTCTTACTCTCAATCTTGGTCATGGTGGCGTTCCTTCGCGGGAATCAGGTGACGTTGAACATCACCAGCCTGCCATGACCGCCGTCTCTCAGCGGATTTGCACAACTCTCAGCACACTACCCGCGCCGTCCGAACCGAAGGCTGCCGCCTCCACAACGCCTCAGGCTCGATCGTGGCCGCCTGCTCTTTGGAGTCGTCCGGAATCCGCGCGCCAAGCGCAGTCCCAGCCGGGCGATGGAAATCCTGAAAGCTGCGCAAGTTCGGCGCCTTAGATCACGGGAACATCGAGGCAATGCGCCGGATACTCTTCGAATTCTGATCATCTGAAGACAGCCGATCCCGAAATGCCGGCCAGCACATACCCGCCGACAGACGGGGAAGACGTTACGCGTTTCGCTTCAACCGGGCGATATCGGCGTCCACCATTTCGCCAATCATTTCTTCGAGAGTGATGTTGGTGCTCCAGCCAAGCCTGGCCTTGGCCTTGGCCGGATTGCCGAGCAAAACCTCGACCTCTGCCGGGCGGAAAAGCGCCGGGTCGATCTTGACGTAGGCATCAGGACTGAGACCGACATGGTTGAAGGCGATACGGATCATGTCGCGCACAGTTGTGGTGCGCCCGGTGGCCACGACGAAGTCGTCGGGCTCGTCCTGCTGAAGCATCAGCCACATCGCTTTGACGTAGTCTCGGGCGTGACCCCAATCGCGCTTGGCGTCGATGTTGCCCATCTTGAGCTCGTCTTGCTGGCCAAGGCTGATGCGGGCAACCGCATGCGTAACCTTGCGGGTAACGAACTCCTTGCCGCGCAACGGTGATTCGTGATTGAACAAAATGCCGGACGAAGCGTGCAGATTGAAGCTCTCGCGATAGTTGATCGTTATCCAGTGCCCATAGAGCTTGGCGACCGCATAGGGTGAGCGCGGGTAGAACGGTGTCGTCTCGCTCTGCATTTCTTCCTGGATAAGGCCGAACATCTCTGAAGACGACGCTTGGTAGAAACGCGCTTCCGGGCATTCGAGCCGAACGCATTCGAGCACGTTGGTGACGCCAAGAGCGGTTATCTGCGCAGTGAGAAGCGGTTGCTGCCACGACGAATGGACGAACGACTGCGCGGCAAGATTGTAGACCTCATCAGGTCTTACCAGCTTGAAGGTGCGCATGAGACCGGCAAGATCGCTAAGGTCGCCGTCGACGAAATGAACGTCCTTCTCGATGCCAAGCCAACGCAACCGATGATCGGTAACTTCCGCGTGGCTGGACCGACGAACAAGTCCATGGACTTCATAGCCCTTGCTCAGTAGTAACTGCGCGAGATAAGCTCCATCCTGACCGGTAACGCCTGTAATCAATGCCTTTTTCAAAGACAACTCCCGGAAAATCGATTGCTATTGATGTCCCTCCCATAGGGCATGAGCACAGCGTTGTCCACTTCCGAACGCCGGGCAATTCACGGTGTTTGGCGATGCGGGTAGGGCACGATGATGGCGGCTTCCTGGGTTCCGTCGAAGCCCAATCCGAATTTGCCGAAAGCATTTTCGAAACGCGCTCAATGACCTGCGAACGCCATGCAAGCCATCATTCCAACGCAATGCCGTCAAAATGCACATTGCAATGAAAATAGGTGTCGACGCCCGCAACCTGACCGCATCGTTCAGCGGCATCGGGCGCTATCTGGTAGAGATGACCCGATCTCTATCGCTGGCCGGCCACCAGCTCATTCTTTATATGGCCTCGCCGCCAGCTCAGCCGCTGCCCTCCGATTTCATCGCAACGTTGCGGATCGGCGCGCCAGCGCGCGCCAGCGCGATCCAGCGGCATATTTGGGGGCAGACCACCCTTCCTCGGCAGATAGCCGAAGACAGGCTGGACGTGTTCTGGGGGCCGGCTCATCGGCTGCCGTTGTCACTGCCGAAAGCCCTCGCCAGGGTAGTCACCATCCATGACCTGGTCTGGTATTATTACGGACAGACCATGCGCCGCTCGGGATGGCTGGCCGATCGCGTGTTGATGCCGCGCGCCATAGCGATAGCGGACCTTGTTGTCGCCGATTCGACATCGACGGCCGACGCGCTTCACGACGTGCTGGCGGTGTCACGCAACAAGATGCGGATCGTCTATCCCGGCACCACCCCCGACGTGGCCCCAAATCCACCTACGGCCCCCCTGCCCGAGGGCCTGGACAGGCCTTTTGTGCTTTTTGTCGGCACGCTCGAGCCTCGCAAAAATCTTGAACGCTTGTTGATGGCGTATGCTGCGCTTGCTCCGGATCTGCGTCGTGCATCTCCGCTGGCAATCGTCGGCGCGCCCGGCTGGCGGCAGCGCAATGTCGCCGACTTGGCTGCGGGGTTCGGCCTTACAGAATCCGTGAAAGTGCTAGGCTTCGTTTCCGAGGCAGTGCTGGACAGCCTGTACCGGCATTGCCGATTTGTTGCCTTCCCCTCGCTCTATGAAGGATTCGGCTTTCCGATCATCGAGGCAAACCGGGTCGGCAAACCGGTGTTGACCTCGACCAATTCGTCGATGATCGAAGTCGCCGGCGACGCCGGAGTGCTGGTCGATGCCTTCGACATCAAGTCGATCGCCGATGGCCTCTTTCGTCTTCTCACCGACGAACCACTCTACGAGGCGCTGTCCGCGCGGGCCCGGCCCAATGCGGCGCGGTTTGACTGGACTAACAGTGCTCAAGAACTGGTCGACTGCTTCCAGCAGGCAATGGAACGACGCAGGGGTCAAGCGTGATGCGGGTCCTGCATTTCTTCAAAACCTATATCCCCGACAGCTTCGCAGGCGTCGAGCGCGTTATCTGGAGCATAGCAGAAGGCGTTGCCCGCCACGATATTCAAAGCGACGTCCTCTCACTCAGCAGGTCGCCCGAAACCGCGGCAATGGTGGCCGGTTCACATTTCGCCTACAAGGCGAAGCTTGATTTCTATGTCGCTTCCACCGGCCTTTCGATCAGCGCGCTCAGCCGTTTCAAGGAACTCGCCGGGAAGGCCGACATTATCCACTATCATTTCCCGTGGCCGTTCATGGATCTGGTGCATCTGGTAAGCCGGATCGGCAAACCCAGTGTCGTCACCTACCATTCCGATATCGTGAAGCAGCGCCTTCTGATGCCTTTCTACGCGCCGCTCATGCGCGCCTTCCTCGAGCGCGTGGATGTGATCGTTGCGACCTCGCCCAACTACGTGGCGAGCAGCCCTGTCCTGCAGCGCTACGCGGCCAAAACCACGGTCATTCCCATTGGGCTCGACGATCCTGCGATATTGGCTCCTGACCCGGCACTCGTCGAGCAATGGCGCGCGCGGGTCGGATCGGGCTTTTTTCTCTTTTGCGGTGCCTTGCGCTACTATAAGGGTCTGCAATTCCTGATCGAAGCCGCGCGGCAGAACCGGCTGCCGGTAGTCGTCGCCGGCAACGGGGATATGGCGTGGGCACTGCGCGACGCCAGTCTCCCGAACATCGTTCATGTGCCCGACTTTTCTGATGCCGACAAAGCCGCCTTGCTGCACCTGTCGCTGGCTTTCGTGTTTCCCTCCCATGTCCGCAGCGAGGCGTTTGGCCTGGCGCTGGTCGAAGCGGCGATGGGCGGGCGGCCGATGATAAGCTGCGAACTCGGCACCGGAACGAGCTTCGTCAATCGCAACGGCGAAACTGGCATCGTCGTTCCACCGGCGGATGTGCCGGCTCTGGATCGCGCCATGCGCGCGCTTTGGACCGACCGAGAAGCTGCCCGCCGCATGGGCGACGCGGCACGGGTCCACTATCAGGAGCACCTGCGGGCAGACGCTATGGTCGACAGCTACGCGACGCTTTATCGAAATCTGGTCCGATGACCCTGGATTGACGGCCGCTTCGTTGCCATTGCCGATCTAAGTGGGCCTCTTCCACGGGCCGCAGAGGCTTGGCGGTCTCCCGCCAGACTGTGGTCAGAACATCGGCCAATCGATTCAGAGGTTCGCTGCGCCGTTCGCTCTCGGTGAGAAAGATCTCGAACCCATGACATTCGGGGTCGAGAGCGCGCCTACCATCGTGCGTGCGGGTCTTAGAAGGCCTTGCGGATGCAGGCGCGATTCCGGCCGACGCGGTTGACGGAAGTCATCGCGCCATAGTAGCTCAGTTGGTGACTATAAATGCACCATTTCCCGTTCCTTCCAGCTGCCATAGGCCAACATGAGCGACCTCAAATTTGGTACAAGTGGCCTTCGCGGGTTGGTCACCGATCTGACCGATGCGGCTTGCGACCGATACACAAGCGCATTCATCGCCCACCTCCGCAGCATAGGAGCGAGCGGGCGAGAAGGCCCGATCCTGGTTGGACAGGATTTGCGCGCCAGCAGCGCCCGGATCGCCGCTGCCTGTCTCGGGGCCATTGCCAAACAGGGGTTTACGGCGCTGGATTGCGGGTATTTGCCGACATCCGCGCTGGCGCTCGAGGCGGCCCGAATCAGGCGGCCTGCGATCATGGTGACCGGCAGTCACATACCCGACGATCGCAATGGTCTGAAATTCTACCGGGCAGAGGGCGAAATCGACAAAGCGGACGAAGCCGGCATAATTGACCAGCTTGATGATGGATCGGCCGCCGGGCGCGGCAACACTCCATCGGCCTCCTTCAGTTCGGAAGCATACTACAGCCCGGAAGCATTGCACCGCTACAAGCAACGCTACGGCAATCTTGCCAGGCATGTGGATTTGACCGGTCTGCGGATAGCGGTCTATCAGCATTCGTCGGTCGCGCGCGATCTCCTCGTGGAGGTGCTTTCCAGCCTCGGCGCCTCCTGCTTTCCATTTGGTCGGGCGCAAGCCTTTATTCCCGTCGACACGGAGGCCGTTCGGCCGGAAGATGCGGTGTTGGTGCGTGAAACCTGCGCTTCAATGCGCGTCGATGCCGTCGTCAGCACCGATGGGGATGCCGACCGCCCCATGATTGCGGACGCAAGTGGCGCATTTATGCGTGGCGACGTCATCGGCATTCTGACTGCTCGCTGGCTCTGTGCCGATGCGGTCGTCACGCCCGTCACGTCCACCTCCGCAATCGAAGCGTCTGGGCTCTTTGCATCGGTAAAACGCACGCGGGTGGGCTCGCCTTACGTGGTCGAAGGCATGATGCGCGCTTCGGAAGAAGGTTCGCGTCTTATCGTTGGTTTTGAAGCCAATGGCGGCGTATTGCTTGGGTCCGATATTAACTGTGACGGGTTCGTCCTGAGCGCGCTGCCCACCCGTGACGCGTTTTTGCCGATCATTGCCGTCCTGGCGCTGGTACAGCAGAACAGGCAAAGCGTGGCGGCACTGGCAGCCGATCTGCCGCCCCGGTTCACAGTCAGCGACAGGCTCAAGAACATCCCGTCGCAGAAGAGCGCTCCGTTCCTCGCCCGGCTGGCTGAAAGCCGGCCATTCGCCGCCGACTTTATTGCCGATTTCGGTGACTGGGCTGCCATCGACACGACAGACGGCGTTCGGATAACACTCAAGAATGGTGACACAGTCCACTTTCGCGCCTCCGGAAACGCTCCGGAATTGCGTTGCTATGTAGAAACCGGCGATGCCGAACGCTCTCGGTCGATCCTGCAATCCGGCCTGGATAAAGCAGCGGCGGCAGTCGCATAGTTATACGTCCAGGCGATCGCGAAATAGCAGGGCCGTGCGGGACGAGCGAAATTTTTCTTGTCTTGCCCATTTTGCTGCCTAAAAGGCTCCATCGACTTCGGTGAGGAATATACATGTCTGCATTGATCGTTCCGATTATTCTTGCTGGCGGCCAAGGCACGCGCCTTTGGCCGATGTCGCGCTCGGCGCGGCCAAAGCAGTTTTTGCCGCTGCTGGGGTCGCACAGCCTGTTTCAGGAATCACTGAAGCGGGTCGCTAACACGCGCTATGCCGATCCGATCGTCATCACCAACAATGAATATCGGTTTCTGGTCGCCGAGCAGGCGGCCGAAGTCGAGTGTGGACTCTCGGGCGTCTTGCTGGAACCTGTCGCCCGCAATACCAGCGCGGCCATCACTGCCGCGTCGCATTTTGCGGCTCAAAAGTTCGGCAAGGACGCGGTGGTCCAGATCATCCCGTCCGACCATTCCATCGTTGTCGACGAAAGCTACTGGACCGCGGTCGACACGGCAGCGGCTGAAGCCCGTACCAGGCTGGTGACATTCGGGATCAGCCCGACGCGGCCAGAAACAGGTTTCGGTTATATCGAGATCGGCACCGAGCGATCCGCCGGCGTCCATGAAGTGGCGCGATTTACAGAAAAGCCAGCCCTCGAAGAGGCCCAGGGGATGCTCGCCTCAGGCAAGTACCTTTGGAATTCTGGCATGTTCATGTTTGCAGTAGAAACCTTTCTTTCCGAGCTGGAAAAATTCTCACCCGACATTTCCGCCCTTACCCGGGAAGCCGTCGACAAATCGGTCGTCGATCTGGATTTCGTGCGCCTGGACAAAAAGTCGTTCGAGGCCTCTCCCAGCATCTCTGTTGACTACGCTGTTTTTGAAAAATCTTCGCTTGTATCGATTGTTCCCGTTGATTTTTCCTGGTCCGACATGGGCAGCTGGGATGCCGTCTGGACAGCAAGTGATAAGAACAGCGACGACAATGTCATTGTCGGCCGCATCGGCCTTTCGTCCACACAGCGATCGTTGGTCATTTCGGAGAAAGCTTATGTCGCGGTGCACGGGCTTGACGATGTCGTCGTTGTTGCCAGCGAAGACGCGATTTTCGTTGGGAAGCTGTCGGATGCGCAAAGTGTTGGCCATATTGTCAGTGGGCTAAGAGCGTCGCCAGAGACGTCGCATCTTACCGAGATCCACCGCACGGCCTACCGCCCTTGGGGCGGGTATTCTTCCGTTCTGAACGGCGACCGCTTCCAGGTGAAGCGGCTTTTCGTCAAGCCCGGCAAGAAGCTTTCCCTGCAAAAACATTTTCACCGGGCCGAGCACTGGATCGTCGTTTCAGGTACCGCCGAAGTGACGATCGACGGTACGATTTCGATGCTGACGGAAAATCAATCCATTTATCTTCCGCTTGGATGCACCCACAGGCTGGCGAACCCCGGCAAGATCTTGCTCGAGCTGATCGAGGTGCAGACCGGATCCTATCTGGGCGAGGACGACATTGTTCGCATCGAGGATGAGTTTGGCCGGGTTTAGCGGCGTTGCGCGGCTGAACCAGATTGGCGTCCTTTATGTGGAAACCTGACGCCGCTCTATCTGCCTGAGCATCGGAATTATCCGAAAACTGCTTCGCACTTTCAGTCCCATGTTCTGGATTTCAAGTCAGCATTTGCGCCAGGACATCGCGAACAGGCAAGGGCGGAAGACGGTTCGGCAGTAGGCGGTCGAGCTTTTCGACAGAGCCGACAAGGTGCCATACCTCATTCTTACGCGTGAATTCCGGCGCGGCTTCGATCTCGATTTCGTGACCCGTCAGCTCGGTCAGGTTCTCCAGGAGTTCGCGCAGCTTCGTGCCGCGTCCCGAACACAGATTGACGACTTCCCCGAAAGTGGCTGGCGCCCCGATCGCCTCGATCAGGATCGAGCATGCCGCGTCGAGGTTGATATAATCGCGGATAACGTCGACATTGCCAAGACGCACGACAGGCGCACGCCGGATGAAATGGTCGACCAGCTTGGGAACGATGAAGTCCGCCCGCTGCCCGCTGCCGATGACGTTGAACGGCCGCACGATGGTGATGTCGTGCCGCTCGGCGGCCAGCACGGTCAGCCGTTCAGCAACGAACTTGCTCAGTCCGTAGTGATGGACCGGCAAGGGTGGCATATCCTCGCTGAGCACATTGGACGGCTGGTTGCCGTAGACCCCGGCGGTGCTGACGAAGATAAAGCGTATGCGCCGCCCGAGATGGTCGACGGCTTTGATTAGGCGCTCGCTACCCAGCGCGTTGATCTCGTAGTAAGCGCTTGCTTTGTTGCCCGTGACCGTGGCTAGCGCTGCCAGGTGAATGACGATGTCCGGATCGGCATGGGCCACAGCTGCCCATACGGCTTCCGAGTTCTCAAGCGAAAAATTCGGACCTTGCGGATAGGGCTCCGCGCCGGAACTCACGCCAAAGACCGTATGTCCCTGCTCTCGAAGCAACGTGCACAGCCGGGTGCCGATGAAACCCGAAGCCCCGGTAACGAGTATTTTGCTCACGAAGTGACTGCCTTCATTGTTGTCACACAATCCATTTGACGTCACGCCGGCGCAAATGGCCCGAACGCTGTGCTCCTGTCTGGCACGAAGCGGCGTGCAAATTCAATGCGTGTCGAAGACATATCGAGACCTTTTGGCAGCGCATTCGCGCGATGGCACGATTGAACGAAGCCGCTGACGCGGCATTTGGTGCACCGGTTTGCGGATGACGCTTCTGTTTTGAAGGATTGCTGCTGTTGAAGCGCAACCTTGAGAACAGGAGCAATGAGATGGCCGAGTTGAGCCTGCTTCGCCGGCGCATGATCGAGGACATGACGATCCGCAATCTGTCGCCGGCCACGCAACGATCCTACGTGCACGCGATAGCGAAGTTCTCCCGCTACTGTGGCCGATCCCCGGACCGGCTTGACCTGGAGGACGTTCGCGCCTTCCAGGTGCACCTGGTCTCGGCCGGAATCTCGTGGCCAGCGCTGAACCAGACGGTATGCGCGCTGCGGTTCTTCTACGGCGTGACGTTGGGCCATGCCGAGATCGCGGAACGGATCGTTTATGCCCGCTCGCCGCGCACGCTGCCAGTGGTGCTGAGCGCCGACGAGGTCGTCCGCTTCCTGGAGGCGGTGCCGAGCCTGAAGACGCGCACGGCCCTGACGACGGCCTATGCCGCCGGCCTTCGCGCCTCGGAGACCGTCGGGCTGAAGGTCGGCGACATCGACAGCGGGCGCGGCGTGATCCGTGTCGAACACGGCAAGGGCGGCAAGGACCGCACCGTGATGCTGTCGGCGCAACTCCTGCGTATTCTGCGGGTCTACTGGCGGCTGGCGAAGCCGCAGGGCTGGCTGTTTCCCAGCCGGAACGCAACCCGTCCCATCGACGTGCAGGTTCTGTATTCGGCCTGCCGCTCGGCGCGTGCGGCCGCCGGCATCGACAAGCGGGTAGTGCACACGCTCAGGCACAGCTTCGCCACGCATCTGCTCGAGAACGGCACCGACATTCGCATCATCCAGGTGCTGCTTGGTCACAACAACCTATCGAGCACGGCGCGCTACACGAAGGTCTCGAACGGTCTGATCCGGCGCACGACGAGTCCGCTCGACCGGTTGAACATCGAGGTGGTGCCGCCGGGCTGATCCGGTCCCGCCATGCCGTCGAGACTGGAGGTGGCGGATATCTTCCGCCGCCATGGCGAGGCGTATCGACAGGTTCATGACGGTCATCTCGGACGCGTCGAGCGGCGTGTGATGAGCGCCATCGAAATGTGCCGGACCGCCGAACTGGGCGGTCATGTCGAGGGCTGTCGGTCCTGCGGGGCGATCCGCGTGGCCTACAATTCCTGTCGCAACCGGCATTGCCCCAAATGCCAGGGGCAGGCCTGCAGGGAATGGCTCGCCGCGCGGCAGGACGAACTTCTTCCGGTTGCCTACTTCCACGTGGTGTTCACGCTGCCGGCCGCGATCGCCGCGATCGCCTTCCAGAACAAGGCGGCGGTGTACACGATCCTGTTCAAGGCGGCCGCCGAGACGCTGCGCACGATCGCAGCCGACCCAAAACATCTGGGCGCCGAAATCGGCCTCATCGCGGTGCTGCACAGCTGGGGCCAAACTCTCACCTACCATCCCCACCTGCATTGGATCGTGCCGGGCGGTGGCGTCTCGCCCGATGGTACGCGCTGGATCTCGTGCAGGCCGGGCTTCTTTTTGCCCGTGCGCGTGCTGTCGCGCCTGTTTCGGCGGCTGTTTCTGGAGGCTTTGCGCGCCGCCTTCGACGCGGACGGCCTCAAGTTCTTCGGCGATCTCGCCGGCTTGGCCGAGCCAGCCGCCTTCACCCGCATGCTCGCCGAAGTCCGTCGCCTCGCATGGGTCGTCTATGCCAAGCCGCCCTTCGGCGGGCCGCAACAGGTGCTGGCCTATCTCGGCCGCTACACCCATCGCGTCGCCATCGCCAATTCCCGACTGATCGGCACGGCCGACGATCGGGTCGCGTTCCGCTGGCGGGATTATCGTCATGGCGCCAGGACGAAGGTCATGACGCTCGAGGCGCACGAGTTCATCCGTCGCTTTCTCCTGCACACGTTGCCCGATGGTTTCCATCGCATCCGCCACTACGGCTTCCTCGCCAACGGTAATCGCGCCGCCAAGCTCGACCTGTGCCGCAGGCTGCTGGCCGGATCGCAGCAGAACGAGCTCGAACCGGATGCCGAAAGCGCCGCTGTCACCGCCGAGCGCCTGGCGGTGGCGCATCGCTCCCCGCTGCGGAGAGCGATGGTCACGCTCGCCATCTGGCGGTGCGGCCAGGCGCCGCCGCGCCCCTTCTGGAACGACACCTCATGACCACGCCGGGTGCGTCCACATCACCCGGAACGGTATCCGTCGCCATGGGCGCCGGCACCCCGACCCTTGTCCCGCCGCACAAAGCCGCAAGCAGACAGTCCGGCGATCGAAGGCACTGCAGCCTATCCGACGGCTCGCGCCATCACGGTTCCGTCTTCCACCGCGCGATCCTTCGCTGTGGCCGCATCGTGAACGCCCTTCATCAGCCTGGCGAAGACGATCCCGACCGCTCCTCCAGGCTACAATTCCCATAGCGCCAGATCGTCCCGCGGCTTCGTTCAATCCGGCTTGCAATGAGGTCCGACAACCAGTCCGCCCGCTCCGTCGTGTCCGCGGACCTCACAGAAGCCTCCAGATACAAGGTCGGACGGGCAGTGATTCAGGACGGGACACGCGCCACCTCGCGCGGCGATGGCGTACTTTCAACGCAATGTCCTCAGACACCATGGATTGCGCAATGTGGGGATAGTCCGATAGTCCTATGGAACGAGCCCATTGCGAGTGCCTGGTAACCGATAATGAAAAAATTAGCCGACAAAGGCCTGTCGCCGATCTTCATTCATTCGTCCTGGCGTTCGAGCAGCACCTACGTCTACTCGCTGTTCCGCAAGCAGACCGAGCTCTACTACGCCTTCCAGGAACCGCTTAACGAAGTGGCTTTGCTGGGGCAGCGCGACCCGCAAATTCTGCTGCGGTCCAACCAGGTGCTCGGTTTGCAATTGCGTCATCCAAATCTCGGAAAACCCTATTTCCAGGAATTGCACGATACCTACTCGGCATGGGCGGGCGTGATGCAAAAACCCATGCTCTACGACGATTTTTTTGGCACAGCCGATGGCGTGGATACAGCAGGTTTTTTCGACGCACTCATTCAAGCTTCTCCGCGGCGACCGGTCTTCCAAGAATGTCGGACGGGGATGCGGATCGCAAAACTTCGCGAGCGGCTCGGCGGGGTGCATCTGGTACTGATCCGCAACCCGCGCGATACATGGTGGTCATACAAGATCAACGAATACTTCGAGCGCGCACGAGCGCTGTGCGTCAATGCGGCGAACCCGCCAGCCAGTATTTTGGCGCTGCGCGAGGCTATTGGGTTTGTGCCGTTCTCCGCTTCCGACATTATGGAAGAATTTGGGCATTTTTCGCGCGTGCATCGCTCACCTGCCGACAGCTATCTCGAACATTGCGTTCTGTGGGGATTGGCCCTGCGTCACGCCCTCGACCATGCCGACCTGATACTCGACATCGATCGCATGACACAGAATCCCGAATTGCGCCAAAATGCGGGGAGCCGACTGGAGGAGCTCGGCGTCCCAGGCGTCGACCTTGAAGGTGTCCATGCCCCGCAACGTTGGTATCAGCCCACCGAACTGGATTTCTATCGGGCACAGGAAGCGCGCGCGATAGAGCTTTTGGAACAATCCGGCGTATCCACCGAGGCTCTGCTCGCGTTTTGTGGTGACGATTATTGGTCGGCCCCGCCACATGCCGACGCTGCGGCGGCGGCGGAATACCGCGGGATCGTGGGGCGGCTGGAGAAACAGGCCCAGGAGTACGAGCGGGCTGCGGAGACCGAAAAGGCCGACTTGCTCAACACCGTACAGGAAGTGTCGGTACATTACGCTGCCCTGGAAAAAGTACACGCAGCCGCGACCGCCGAGAAGGAGGAGTTGGCAAGGAAGCTCGTGAGTGCACAGGCCACCGTCGAAGCATTCAGCGCCGAGAAGAGCGAACTGCTCCACAGGCTGAAGGAGGCATCCCGGCACTACGCGAATCTTGATCGGGGATTTGCGGCGGCCAAAGATGAGATCCAGAGCATTAGGGAGCAATTGGCAGCCGCTCAGGGCGAGGTGAGCGATCTACACACCCAAATCCGCACGCTCGGCGCGGCCAACGAAGCTCTGGGGGCGGAAGTCGAGGACTGCCATGACAAACATGCGCAGACAAGGCAGCGATCTGCCGCCTTGCAATCTGAACTGGCGAGAGCGGAGGCTGCCTTAGTGGTCGAGCGTCAGCGCATTCAAGCAATAGAATCCAGCCGCACGTGGCGCTGGACGCGGTCATTGCGGCGGGACGGAACCTGACGTTGTTCATACAGATAAGAGTCGCCTGTCACGACCTTTGGAAAAGCGTTCTACCAAACCGGTCGAAGCACAAGAGCCGGTGGGCTCGCTGCCCACCGGCTCGACGGACTGTCGCAGCCAAGGCACATCTGCCGCCAGGCGTCTTTCACGCCGCTGCTACGGCTGGCCAGAGGACACCTGGGACGTAAGCGATGTTCTCAGGCCGCTGCGCTGAGTTCGGGAGCGCGGATGTAGGCCCACGGCAGGAGATCGTCGATCTGGCTGTTTGGGTGGCCGTTGACGATCCTGGTGAGGACGTCGGCGAGATAGCCGAGCGGCTCGACACCGTTGAGTTTGCAGGTTTCGATCAGCGAAGCGACGAAGGCCCAGTGCTCGGCGCCGCCGTCCGATCCGGCAAAGAGTGCATTCTTGCGGTTTAACGCGATAGGACGGATCAAGCGTTCAACGGTGTTGCTATCGATCTTGATGCGGCCATCGTCGAGGAAGCGCGAGAGGCCTTCCCAGCGCGACAGCGTGTAGCGGATCGCCTCGGCGAGCTTTGTCTTCTGGCTGATCAGCCCGAGCTTCTCGCGAAGCCAGGGCTCGAGAGCGACGGCGATCGGCAGGCTCTTTTCCTGGCGCATGGCACAACGCTGCTCCGCCGATCGTCCACGGATGTCGTCTTCGATGCGATAGAGTTCGGCGATCCGTCTCAGCGCCTCGCTGGCGATCGGCGCGGGACCGGCCGCGGCGAGTTCATAGAAGCGCCTGCGCACGTGCGCCCAGCAGAAGGCGAGCGTCACGCCGCTCTTGTCGGCGAGCACACGATAGCCGCCATAGCCGTCGACCTGCAGGATTCCACCAAAGCCCGCGAGATGGGCAATCGGCCGCTCGGCCTTGCGGTCCGGCGCATAGACATAGGCGACGCCCGGCGGATCGCTGCCCTGCCAGGGCCGGTCATCGCGGGCATAGGCCCAGAGCTGGCCTGTCTTGGTCTTGCCGCGACCGGGATCGAGCACCGGCGCGGTGGTCTCGTCGGCGAACAGCTTAGGTGAGGACTTCAGCTTCGCCAGCAGCCGTTCGTGAACTGGACGCAGGTGCCAGGCGGCGCGGCCAACCCAGTCGGCGAGTGTCGAGCGGTCGAGATTGATGCCCTGCCGGGCGTAGATCTGCGCCTGGCGATACAGCGGCAGGTGGTCGGCATATTTGGACACCAGAACCTGGGCGACGGTGGCCTCGGTCGGCAGGCCGCCTTCGACCAGCCGGGCGGGCGTGGGAGCCTGAGCGATCACATCTTCGCAGGCGCGGCAGGCATATTTGGGTCGGCGCAAGACGATCACACGCAGCTGCGCGGGCACGATGTCGAGCCGCTCGCTTACGTCCTCGCCGATCCGATGCAGGCCATTGCGGTAACACGGGCAGGCCCGGTCCTCGATGTCGACGACCATCTCCACGCGAGGAAGATGCGCCGGCAGCGCGCCGCGGTTCGTGCGCCGTTTCGCAGCACAGTTCCGACGTTCGGCGGGATGGGACCGTTCCTTCACTTCCTCGCCGGCGGCCTCGATCTGCTCGGCCTCTTCGAGCCCCAGCAGCAACTGATTCTCGGGCAGCGTCTCAGCTCTTCTGCCGAAGCGGTGACGCTGCAATTCCTTGATGATCTGGATCAGGCGGGCGTTCTCGACGTCGCGCGCCAGGATCATCGCCTTCAGCGCATCCGGATCGTCGGGAAGCTGGTCCGCCGTTATCGCCATGCGTGGATCAGACCATATTCGTTGACAGCCCGCGAGAGCGGAATCCAGGCTGATTCACTTCGTCGCGGGTCAGCCCGCCTGAACCGGAGCGCGGGTCCGGCGCGCCTCGTGGACACGCCGCCAGTCGAGACCTTCGAGCAGCGCCGACAACTGTGCGGCCGTCAGCCGCATCATACCGTCATGCACTTTTGGCCAGCGGAACTCCCCGTCCTCCAAGCGCTTGGCATAGAGGCAGACGCCGGTGCCGTCCCAGAAGATCAGCTTGATCCGGTCCGTGCGTTTGGCGCGGTAGACGTAGATCGCGCCGCTGAATGGATCGGCGCCCATCGTCTCGCGCACAGGCGCAGCCAATCCCTCCGCGCCCTTGCGGAAGTCCACCAGCTTCGTCGCGACCATGACCTTGACCGCACCCGTCGGCCCGATCACGACGTCTCCTTCAGCGCGCGGATCACCGCCGCGACCGTCTTGGCGTCGGCGCCACGGCCGACCCGCATGGCGACGCCGTCGATCTCCAGTTCGATCACGCCGGCGTCGCGGGCGGCTTTCCGTTTGCGTTGTGGCTGATGTTTCCCCGTCGGTTCCGGCTTGGGAGCCGCCACCACTGCCGGCACGAACAACGGTTCCGGTGCCAGCGTCTCCGCCAACGGTACACGAGCGGCCCGACGCCAGGCGAACAACTGCTGCGGGGACAATGCATACCGCCGGGCCACGGCACTCACGGTCTCGCCGGCATCGTAACTTTCCGCCACGATCCGCACTTTCTCCTCCGGCAGCCATTCGCGCCGCCGACCGGAACCCGTGAACACCTCGAAACGGCGCGCCGGCTCAAGATCGCTGGATTTAAGCGTAAGCTCTGAAATCGTCATGTGTCGAAGCCCTCAAAGGCTCCGAACATCGTTCTTCAAGACCACGCGCGAAAGGTGCCACCAAAACAGCGCTTACCCTGGGACCGCTTGAGGCCGCCCCAGAGCTACGATCTCTCAGTCGTTGCCGCACTCGGTTGGGCCGGTTAAAGCCGTGGCCGCGCTCGCAGGGGTTGATTCCGCGATCTTGAGCGGCCCAGTCAATGAGCCTTGGTGCGGCTTTTCTTGTTGAGAGACGTCTCTGTGGGCGACCCCATACCGACCAACTTGACGAAATGAGCATCGGCATTGCTTTGCAACGCCGCATACACGTCCCTCGCGCAATCAGCCCAGCTATAGGTTTTCCAATTACGCTTGATAGCGCGTTCGCGCTTCTTCAATTGTGCCGGTTTATCGAGATAGTAACGGATTTTGTCCGCCCACCCTATCACATCCCAGGGCAGCACGTAATCGACGAGATCACCACCCGCCTCGCGCAGCGGCTCAACATCGGAAACCAGGCAGAACTTTCCGTATTCAAGGCTTTCCGGCAGCGTAAGGCTCCACCCCTCGTAAAGGCTGGCTAAAAGCGTGAACTCGCAATGGCGATAGAGAGCATCAAGCTGCGCATCATTGGCGCGTGTAATGATGATTTTATCCGTTACCCGGTCGTCACGAGTCATCCGGTTCATGAAATCGCCGGTATGCCAACCTTGCCCACCCACGAAAACCAGCTGCGGCACGTCTCCGCCACGCTCCAGCAAGGTGAGGTAGGCCTTATAAAGCGTATCGTGGTTTTTGCGGTTTTCGATTGTGCCGACGGCCAGCAGAAACTTTCCGGTCACGCCCAGTGATTGCAAAAGCTCGCGGTCCCGCTCCTCAGTGCTATCCATCTTAACAATATCGCCGCCAAAGTGGATGGCGACGCTATCAGGCGATTTGAAGCCATTTTCTTTCTGGATAAGGGCCGCGTCGCGTCTCGCTGTTTCCCCACCATAAATGATGAAATCGAACGTATTAGAAACCAATTCTAGGAATTTCAGGTAGATCGGCGGATTCTGACTGACATGGAGATGCGGCGTGATCGTCGGTGTCATGTCGTATAGAACATGGGCGAGAAACAACCGCTGACGATCCGGCATATCGCGCAACACCTTGAGCGATATCAGCGTCCAATCAATGCCGGCAAAAAATACAACGGCGCCATCGGGGATGACACTCATATCGCCTCGGTGTGAGATCGAGGCGTTCGCATAGGTGTTGTCGTCAAGCGTTTCCGCCTGACGGCGGCTCGCCGCCTTCTGATACAGCCAAGATTGCCATTTTGTGGGCAGCGCACTGGCGATCAGTAGCGAACCTTCGCGGAAATCCCAAGGGTTGCGCATCTTTGGCCCTTCTTGCAAGCGCGAGAGGCTGTTCTTAACCGTTGTATGGGCACCCGAATCCGAGACTATATAGGGACTCCGATAGATCCCCTGAAGCGCCCGCTCATCCATCATCTGATTGAACCGAATAAAGTCCACTGTGAGATTTTTACCACAGAAAAGCCATTCGAGGTTTTCCTTGGGTATCTCGAACGCCCTACCGCGGTCGCAGGCGAAAAAGCGTACGCCAGGGTCTATCTTGCGCAACTCGCGCGCGAACAGAAGTTCGGCGCGAATAATGCCTGAGATCCCCTTCTGTGGAACAAGATAGCTGAGGGAAAGATCCATCCACAAAGGCCGAGTTTCGACCACGGGAGTAATAGCAGCGGCTGCTGAGCCATGGAGCAAAGTGATGGCCTTGTTGAGTGTGATAGCACAGTCGTCCCATGTCGTGTTCTGCCACTTTGTCACGATATCGGCGTTGCGTTTCGCCAGAACCTCGGGGTTGGTTGCATAGAACTCTATCCGGTCGCGCCAACCAACGACATCCCAAGGCGCGATAAAGTCTACCAGATCGCTCCCGACCTCGCGAAGCGGTTCGACATTCGAACATAGGCAAAGCTTGCCATATCCAAGGCTTTCCGGAAGGGTCAGGCTCCAGCCTTCGTAGAGGGTCGGCAACATGGTGAACTCGCAATTTCGGTACAAGATGTCGAGTTCGACATCAGACGGCTGCATCACCAACAGCTTGCCTTGAATGCGTGGATCTCGCTTCAACGTGTCCATCAGGTCCGACGAAGAATACGACTCCGGCCGCCCTGCAAACACCAGCTGCGGTGTGGCCGAACCCATTTTATCAAGGAGCATCACATAGGCGCGATATAACGTCTCGTGGTTTTTGCGACCCTCGATGCTGCCCACCGTCATGATGAACTTGGTCGAAAGTCCCAATCTTCTCAGCACTATGCCATCGTCCTCGCCGGCTTTTGAGCTATTGCCGAGATTGCTGCCAAACTGGATGGCGGCTGCGGCTGGCATGGGCAGGTTGCGCTCTGTCTGTATGCGTTGCGAATCATTGAGCGCCGTCTGGCCACCGTAGATAAGGAAATCACAATTGCGAGAGGCCCAATCAAAATACTTCTGAAAAAGATTGATGCCATAATCTAGATAAAGATGCCTTGTAGTAGTTCCAATTAGAATGGTATCATAAATCAAATATCCTAAATAGACCTCAGTCCCAGACTCCTTAACGCGCCCTATTATCCTTTCTTTGTCGTTCAGCATAAACCCCGCACTGAAGACGATATCCCCATCCTTGAACGGATGAAAAAAACCGACAGGAGCTGCAAGACCTGATCCCGCGCGCGGCGTTGCGCCGCGCGGTATGTTTGCGCGGATGGCACGACCGACGGACCTTGCTTTGGAGAAGGCGGCTCCTACCGCGACGAGCGGCGCCGTCGCCACGCGCACAATACCTCGCCAGCCGGGTTCCATTGCGTTTATCAACAGACCGCGGCCCGCCCGAAAACGACTGAAGCGACTAACGTCGAGTTGGCTGACCCGTTGAATTTCGGTACGAATGTGGGATGGCATCGCATCGACGCCATTCTCCGGTGAAGTCTTCCCGGTGCGGCCCGAATTCTTCAGGCGTGCCACAAACGCATCAGCCACATTTTCCGAAGACAAGAGCCAATCGAGGTCAGAAGCCGGCACTTCCACAAGTGCCTCGTCTCGCAGGCAAAAGAACCGGACATTTGCCCGATTACGGTAAAGCCCGACCGCCAGCTCCATCTCCGCACGGATAATGCCGACAACTCCGCCAGTGGCGTGCAGCGTGGCGGTCAAATCCATCCACAGAACGGTTTCCAACTCGTCGACAGTTCCCGCCATCGCATCTTTCTCCAGAATTATCCTCAGAGATACTTCGTCTCGATTATATACTATATCACTGGCCCATAGCAGGTATTCCTATCCTCGATCTCGCTTCTGAGCGAGGACTAGGTGATGCCTTGGGTATTGCAACAACTCATATTAACCGCTCCTATCAACAGCCAGCCGCGAGCCACGCGATTCCGCAGGGATAGCTGGCCTGCATCAATGCAAATGCGCCCTAGGCAGGCCCTCTTCGCCTGGCTCCTCAGGCTGGAGCTTCTACTGCGAAATCGTGGCTGTCTCGGGTCCTCCCGCTTGATGATTAGCTATCCCGTATAGTTGGTAGAGTCTGTGAAAGAGGCCGCCTTCCGTTTGTCCACCACCGCCGAAGCCAGGTGTTGACTGGCTTTTCAAAGCAGACATGAAGGACAACCGATAGGATGATCGCTCCCAGAAGCAGGATCACGGTTACCCTCGCCATATCTCTCAAACGCAGAATGATTTCAGGATGCGTAGCCCATGGTGAAAGCCCGATAACGATCTGATGGACCATGTAAAGGGCAAAGGATGAATCGCCTAGCAGCACCAAGGGCCGATTATTTAGCATGCCTGAGACAAAGCCGCGTTGATGGGCAAACACGAAGATCATGACAGCCATCGACGGCACATAGTAGACATCCCAGCGCCATTGGAGCGGAACTGCGCATGCCATTGCGACAATCACAGAAAGTGCGACAAGGGCTATCGACACGAACTCGACAACGGTCGCTGCCCGGTATGACATCTGCAGCGGTCTTGCGACAAACAGCCTGTAAAGCAAGACGCCAGTCAGGAAGTCGATAAACCGGAATACCGGGTTGATGTAGAGAAGCCAGCTTGAGAAACCATTATCAAGATGGACGGATAGTATGTTGATGACAATGACCAACATCAGTATCGACCAAGAGAAAATGAGTGCACGACTACTCAGTGGGACAAAGAGGAAAAACGCTGCGTAGAAAAACATCTCGGTAGAGATGCTCCACGAAACTCCGTTGAAACCGAAATAGAACAATACATCGGGAACGAAGCTCTGCAAAAGTGCAGCATTCGTAAGGAAACGGAACCACATGTCCAAAGTCGGTGAATTCAAGGCGCCGTAGAAATACGCTGCTGCTAGCAATGTGAGCCAGTGGATCGGGTAAATGCGGGCGGCTCGGAAAAACAAGAAATCGCCAAAGCTGAGCGACCCCGCCCTTGAGGCGAAACTGTAGGCGATTACAAACCCGGACAGGATGTAAAAGAACTGGACGCCAGCAAAGCCTTCGAAGAACCAGCCATATACCATCTGAACATCTGGCGATGGGCTTTTCTGTAAGAACTCCATATGGTGGATCAGGACAGCAGCGGCGGCGAAGAACCGCAGGGAAGTCAGACTGTCAATTCGCATGGTGGACTCTATCCTGGTTGATTCGAACTATGGCAGTGGCTTCCGGCAGCTGGCATTCGCTGGGGCCCGAGATTTTGCCAAACGGCGTTGTATCGTTCTCGACTTTCGTCATGCGCCCACCGTAACGCGCCGAGCTCGTGGAAACAGGTTTCGGTGAATCCGAGCTCAAGCCGACCTTGGAGCAGCATCGTTCGTCCGATATATCCCAGGCACTCATCTGGTCGGCGATGGTCGTATGGCTTTGCGTCATATTCGATCAAGGTCGCTGGGTCGTCGAAGGCACGTCGAATGGGCTGCCTTCATTGGCGACGGAATAATTCTTGCCTGATAATGCCTCGTTCACATTCATCACCCAGTCCCGGTATTCCGGGCTGAACGGCTCATCGCCGGCGACAATGAAGCTGGGAAGGACAGACATGGCGAATTGGCCTGGTTGAACATATCATCAGCTTTCTTGAGCGTCCGATCTATCCCATTGAAGTCATGGATGCGAATTTGCTCTGGAGATGGAGGGCTGGGCAGGCCGAGCTCGCGGATCGCAGAGTCGGAAACCAACGGTTGTTCATCGGTTTGTTGCTGGCTCGGGGAAAAAGCCTTTTGCCTCTCGGCATAGCTGACTACTTTGGCCTTCAAACCAGAGCCACGATAGATGGCGCGGGCCGCCCGAAAAGCAATGTTCACCTAACCCCCCAAAAACCGTTTAGCGCAAGCTTAATGGAACCAGCCTGCATCCCGCTGGCTATTGCCATCCATCGGGCCATTTGTCTATCAGCCAATCTTCGCGACCCCGACTTCATCAACCCGCCGGCCTGACGGAAAGGACTCACCATAGATCGCCACTTCGCGCGGGGGCTTGCAGTCATTTTGAAATCACAAGGTGGACGGAGCGATAGTCCGGCCGGTCCGGACGGCGCCACCATCGAATCGTCTTATTCAGAGCCTTGCCGGCGAGAACAGTAATGCAAATCCAGACCCTCACTGCCAAGATGGTATTGAGGCAGGAAATGGACTGGCGTGCATTGAGGCGGCAAGCTCAGCCCACACCTGCCTAAGTCGCCGACTGGAAAACATTTCCGCGCTTGGCTGCGCCCAGTCTTTCGGCCTCGTTGACGGCCCGAGCAGATCGTGGCTGCTGCGCGCTTGACCTCTCTCTCGATCCAGCAGTGCGTTGATCCAGCCGTATGATCGAAAGCGCTCGCCGGCCTCCACAAGGATGCGGCCAGCAGCAGCGCCTGTTCATGTCGTCGCTGACCGTGCTTGCCAGAAGCCCCTTCGGCTGGTGACGCGCACTGTGGCAGCCAGTTCCAGCCATCGCGGTGATGCCTTGGCTTATTGCAACACTCATGTTAAGCGCTGCCCTCAACCGCGAGCCACGCAATTCCGCGAGGATCGCTGGCCTGCCTCAAAGCTATGCGCGGGCAAGGCTTCTTCGCCTCATTCCTCAGGCTGGAGTCTCCTCCGCACTGCCACTGGTGAATCATGACTGTTTCGGGTGCTCCCACGGCGACCCGGCCGCGATCAGGATCAAGCGATATTCTGGCTGCCGTCGCCGCCTTCGAATCCTGGCTCAGCCTCGGTGCCTTCGATATCCGCCAGCGTTACCGGCGCTCGGCGATCGGGCCGTTCTGGATCGTGATCAGCACGGCGGCGGTTGCCGGCGGCATCGGATTCATGATGTCGTCCATCCAGGGGCGCCCTATCACGAACCTGCTCGCCTATATCATCGTTGGCATAATGATCTGGCAATTTCTGTCGACGGCTCTGGCCGAATCCTGTCAGGCGCTGATCGGACGCGCGGCCTATATCAAGAGCCTTCCCCAGCCTATCTGTGCGAACATATTGCGTACCCTCTGGGTACAGGTGCTGATATTCCTTCACACGATGATCTTGTATCCATTCGTCGTGCTGCTCACCGGGATCCCGATGAGCGCCAATCTGCTCATGGCGATCCCGGGCCTGGCTCTCTTGATTCTCAATCTCGGCTGGATGTCGGTGATCCTTGCAACCGTCTCGGCCCGGTTCCGCGACATTCCGCTCGTGGTCGGGAATTTTCTCAGCTTTCTCATGTTCCTGACACCGGTTTTCTGGGAACCCAATTCGAGCAACCCCCACTATCTCGCCGCCATAGATTACAACCCGCTCTACTGGCTCATCCAGCTGGTTCGGGAGCCGATGCTGGGCAATATGCCTGTCATGCTGCAGTGGGTCGGTAGCATGGTCATGGCGGTCCTCGGCTGGGTGGTGGCCGGCCTGATCTACAATCGAGCTTACAAGCGCCTGGCGCTCTGGGTATAGCGGAGCAGGCCAATGGCACATGTCTCTCTCAAATCGGTGACCCTTGATCTGCCGATCTACTCGGCGCGGTCGCGCTCGTTCAAAAATGCCATCTTGGCGGCCGGAACAGGCGGCAAGATCAACTCCGCCGATGAGAAAACCGTGGTCGTCCGGGCACTCAGCGGCGTAAGCCTTGAGCTCGCCGCGGGTGACAGGCTGGGCCTCATCGGAACCAATGGTGCAGGCAAGTCCACGTTGATGCGCGTTATCTCGGGTATTTATCATCCTACCACCGGATCGATCGATGTTTCAGGCAGCGTCGGATCACTGTTCGATATGGGGCTCGGCATAGATGCGGAAGCCACGGGCTATGAGAACATTCGCATACGCGGCTTGCTGCTCGGGCTCAGCCGGAGCAGAATCGAAGCCCTCATCCCCGAAATTGAGAGCTTCACCGAACTCGGCAGCTATCTCGACATGCCGATCCGCACCTATTCCACCGGCATGCAAGCGAGACTCGCGTTCGCCATTTCGACCGCCATTCAGCCTGACATACTGGTGCTGGACGAAGGCATCGGCGCGGGCGATACGCATTTCATGCACAAAGCCCGCATCCGCCTCGAAAGCTTCATGCGCAGCGTTGGAATCCTGGTGCTGGCATCGCATTCCGACAGCCTCGTAAGCGACTTTTGCAACAAGTGCATTGTCATGCATCGTGGCAGGGCAACGGGTATCATGGGGGTCGAAGAGGCGATGACAGCCTATTCCGGACTTGTCGCCTCCCGCGATGCTGGGCAGGAGCCGGATGAATCGCTGTTCAATTTGGGCTAGCCGGCCGTATGCCGTGAACATGCTTGATCGATGAAGTCCACGGAAGCTGTCGGTCAGCACGGTGCCGGGTACCCATCCGGTGAAGACCGCAGGTAGCTTGAGCCTGTTCCTAAAAGTTTGATCGGAGCGCCACGACTGCTTCCGCGGCTCTATCGCACAGCTTCGCCATCTTGCGATCGGACAGCGCCATGTCCTCTGTGGCGATTTTGAAGAGATAGCGGCGATGTCTTCTGCCGTCGCGTTTTCGTTAATCAGCATCCCGAGCACGACGTCGGCATAGTCGTCATATTCGTCCTTAGCGTCGGGAATGCCAGATATGCCGATCGGATCCCAATCGCGAAGCAATACATCGCGGACAAGAGCTCGGCTTTTGTCGGCCTGATCTCTGTCGGTTTTGTGAGCCATCAGCTGAGCCTACGCAGCAACGGCTTTTACTGACGATGCCACCCAATTCCACGGGAGAATTGCTCCAGCCTGGAGATCGGCATGTCGGCGATGTGAGCGAGAACGTCGGCAAGCCATGCCTGCGGATCCACCCCATTGAGCTTCGCGGTCATGATCAGCGTCGCCATGAAGGCGGCCCGATCGGCGCCGCGATCGGAGCCCGCAAACAGCCAAGCTTTCCTACCGAGAGCAAAACCACGCAGCGCCCGTTCGGCGGCATTGTTCGTCAGGCAAATCCGACCGTCGCTAGGGAAGGCCGTGAAGCCGTCCCAGCGCTTCAGCATGTAGTCGATCGGCTCGGCAACCGGGGAGCTGCGCGACAGCTTTGCCCGCTCGGTCCGCATCCATTCCTCAAGCGCATCGACGAGAAGGCGGCTTTCCTGCCGGCGGCGTTTCACGCGTTCGCCGGCGGAAATCCCGTTGATCTCGCGCTCAATATCGAACAGGGCGTCGATGCGTTCGAGCGCCTCGAACGCGATCGGGGAGATCGGCGCGGCGTCCCTGCCACGCTTGGCATTGGTGGCGATGTCGGCAAGTACGAAGAACTTGCGGCGCGCATGCGCCCAGCACAGCGCCTGGGTCAGCGGACTGGGATCGCGATCCCCCTTGAACAGCGGATTGTAGCCGCCAGAGGCACCGGCCTGCAGAATGCCGCCAAAGGTCTTCAGATGGCGCTCGGGATGTTCCTGCCGCCGGTCGCGCGAGGCATAGTAGAGTGCCGCCGGCGGCGATATTCCACCGAACGGCCGGTCATCCCTGACGTAGGTCCAGATGCGACCGGTATCGGTCTTGCCGCGGGCCAGGATCGGCACGGTGGTGTCATCGCCATGGAGGCGCTCGGCAGCGAGCACATGCGCCTCGATCAGTGCATGCACCGCCTCAGCGTTGCGGCACACGCGCCAACCTGGTCGGCGAGCGTCGACACACTCAAATCGATGCCTTCACGAGTGTAGCGCTCGCTCCGCCGGTTTCAGCGGCTGGTGCTGGGCGAACTTCTCAAACAGGATCATCGCCAGCAGGTTCGGACCGGAAAAGCCGCGCGACGTCACGTGGAGGGTGCCGGCGGCTGCGCGATCTTCTCGCATGGCGGCAGGTGAACTTCTCGCGCACGGTCTGGATCACCTTCCACTGGCGCGGAATTACCTCCAGCGTCTCGGTGATATCCTCGCCAAGCTTGGCCAGCTTCCCCGAACCGCAGCACGGGCAGTTTGACGGTGCGGCGATGACGACGCGCTCGCGCGGCAGGTGCTCGGGAAACGGCTTCCTTGACGGGCGCTTGCGCTCAAAGGCCCGGACCGCCGATGAGCCAGGTCCGCTGCCAGTTCGTCTTCGCTGGCATCGGCCTCCAGCTCCTCGAGCTGCAGTTCCATCTCGAGAAGCCGGGCTTTCCGCTCCGAGCGGCTGCCATGGATCTCGCGCTTCAGCTTCTCGATCTCCAGCCTGAGCCGCGCAATCAGCGCATCCGAGTGCGAGTTCACGGCCTGCGCGCGGGCGGCGAGCGCTTGCGCCTCACGGCGGGGCCGCACGCTCGGCGACGATCATCGCATGCGCACTGGCAAGGTCACCCGGAAGCTGATCGCCCGCATCGGTCTGGCGCGAGGGAATCATATTCGCCCTCGCCATGCCAGTGGTCTTGCTCATCCAGCCGAGCTTGGACGCCAGGTTTTTTGCGGCACTCGCCAGTCGATACCTTCGAGCAAATAGCCGAGCTGTGCAGGCGTGATCACCACAGTTCCGTCGGCCGCCGAGGGCCAGATGAAGCGGCCGCGCTCAAGCTTCTTGGTGAACAGGCAAGCCCCCTGGCCGTCATGCCAGATCACCTTGATCAGGCCACCTTGCCGTCCGCGGAAACAGAACAAGTGGCCGCTGTGCGGATCCCGCTTCAAGGTCTCCTGCACCATCAATGCGAGGCCGGGGAAGCCCTTGCGCATGTCCGTATAACCAGTGGCCAGCCACACCTTCACATCGCGCGGGACCGGGATCCGCCGCTCCAGCACATCCAGGATGCGGCCGAGCGCCTCATGTCGATATCACTCTCGACCCGCAGGCGGCGGGCGCCGCCAAGCTCGATCGTCACCATGCTCTTCTTGCGCCACTCGGGCGATCAGCGGTGGTTGCGGCGCTGGCAGTGCCTCGACGACTTGCACGGGAACGAGTTGTGGCGTGGAGATCTGGCAGAGCTCCTTGCGCCACCGGAAAAGCTAGCTTACATGAATGCCGGCCGCTCGCGCAAGCTCCGAAACACTGGCCCCCGGCTCAAATGTCGCCCCGACCAGCCGCTCCTTCTCCTCCCGGGACCAGCGCCGGCGCCGCTCAGGTGATCACTTCAATCTGATGCTTCGTCATAGGGCTGCTCCTAGTGCTTGCACTAGGACTTGCAGCCCTTCAGCCTACCTCAGCAAGGCGGCCGTCACCGGAAGGGTACGGTGCCGGCAGCCGCGCCGCAATCTCAACACGAGCTCCGAAACAGGCTTTTAGACGAAATGACGCCGCACCACCGCTTCGGTAGATGGTCGCCAATGGGGCGCCCTCCACCCGAACACGCCGGCGAATTTCGCACTGGATAGCCGCGAATTCGCGGGACGTTGTGCCTTGGTCGGATAGTCCTTGGTAGCAATGTCTCGTACCCGCGCCCATGGACCGCCAAACGCCAGGCTCGTGTCCAGGATATAGCGGGCAAGGCCGCTCCAGTTGGTCTCGCCCGTGCCGGCCACATGATAGGCACCGAACGCATTGAAATTATTGTCGCGTTGCAGCATCGCCGCCGCATGCAGGATGGCATCGGCGATATCGAGCGCGGAGGTCGGATTTCCCCATTGATCGGCCACTACCGATATCTCGTCGCGATCGGCGGCGAGGCGCAGCATGGTTTTCACGAAATTCCTGCCGAAGGGGCTGTAAACCCAGGCAGTGCGCAGAATCAAATGGCGCGGGTTGGCGCCCACCACCGCCTGCTCGCCGGCGAGCTTGGAGGCACCGTAGACGCCGAGCGGCGCCGGCGTGTCGGTTTCGACATAGGCATCGGCCTTGGTTCCGTCGAAGACATAGTCGGTCGAAAGATGGATGACGGGAACGCCAAGCCGCGCCGCGGCCTCGGCCACCTTGCCGGCACCGGTCGCGTTCACCGCGAAGGCCATATCGGGCTCGTCCTCGGCCTGATCGACGGCGGTATAGGCGGCGGCCGACACGACGATATCAGGCTTCGCAGCCGCGATGGCGTCTATAACGGTGTCCGGTTTTGCCAGGTCGAGCTCCGGGCGACCGAGGGCGATGACCTCCACACCCACGCGCGCCTGGCCGGCCTCCAGCAGGCTCGCAGCGACCTGGCCGTCGTCGCGTCCGGTGACGAGGAGCCTCACGCGCCCACCTTGCGTGCTTCGCCCAGCCTTTCGCCGGCATAACGCTGTTCGCGGATCGGCCCCCACCACCATTTGTTGTCGAGGAACCAGTCCACGGTCCTGGCAAGGCCGCTGTCGAAATTCTCCCTGGGCGTCCAGCCGAGCTCGCGGCTTATCTTGGAAGCATCGATGGCGTAGCGGCGGTCATGGCCGGGACGATCGGTGACGAAGGAGATCAACTCGCGATAGCGCCTGCCGCCGGCGCGCGGACGCCTGGTGTCGAGCAGGTCGCAGATCGTCTCGACGACGGCTAGGTTGGTGCGTTCCGAATTGCCGCCGACATTGTAGCTCTCGCCCGAATGGCCTTTCGTGGCGACCAGTTCCAGGGCACGCGCGTGATCCTCGACGAACAGCCAGTCGCGCACATTGGCGCCGGCGCCGTAAACCGGCAGCGGCCTTTCGTCGAGCGCGTTGAGGATGACGAGCGGAATCAGCTTCTCGGGGAAATGATAGGGCCCGTAATTGTTCGAACAGTTGGAGAGTACGACCGGCAGGCCGTAGGTCTCGTGCCAGGCGCGTACCAGATGGTCCGAAGCCGCCTTCGAGGCGGAATAGGGCGAGGACGGCGCGTAGGGCGTCTCCTCGACGAACATGCCGCCGTCGAAGGGCAGATCGCCGAACACCTCGTCGGTGGAGACGTGATGGAAGCGGAAGCGGGCTTTCCTGTCGCCGGACAGGCCACGCCAGTATTCGAGCGCGGCATTGAGCATCTTGTAGGTGCCGACGATGTTGGTCTCGATGAAGGCGCCCGGTCCGTCGATCGAGCGGTCGACATGGCTCTCGGCGGCGAGGTTCATGACGATGTCGATATCGTCGCGGCGCAGTATGTCGAGCACCGCCCTTTCGTCACAGATATCGGCCTGGGCGAAGCGGTAATTGTGGACATTCTCAATCGGCCGCAGCGAGGCCAGATTGCCCGCATAGGTCAGTTTGTCGAGGTTGGTCACCCGGTAGGCCGGATTGGTGCACAGATGCCGGCATACCGCCGAACCGATGAAGCCGGCACCGCCCGTCACCAGAAAATTCATCCCGCTATCCTTATGCACCACAAGCTCCCGTCAGGCGAACACCTCGGCCGCGGCCAGTATCGGCGCCTTGAGGTCCTTGTCCGAAAGCTGGAACCCGCCGGCCAGCGACGGCCATTCTATGCCGATGGCAGGATCGTCGAAACGGATCGACCGGTCGAGCTCGGGCGAATAGGTGTCGGTCACCTTGTACAGCACCTCGGTGTCGGGCACGAGTGTGACGAAGCCATGCGCGAAGCCCTTTGGCACCAGGATCTGGTTGCCCTTTTCGGCCGACATTTCGAGGGCGACCCATTTTCCGAAGGTTTTCGAGGCGCGGCGGATGTCGACCGCGACGTCGAGAATACTGCCACGGGTAACGCGCAGCAGCTTGTCCTGGGCGCGCGGCGCAAGCTGGTAGTGAAGCCCGCGCAGGACGCCCGGGGCAGCGGAATAGGAGTGGTTGTCCTGCACGAAAGTCAGGTCGATGCCGGCCTGCGAAAAGCGCTCGGCATTGTAGGTCTCCATGAAGAAACCGCGTGCGTCCCCATGGCGTTTCGGAACGATTTCCAGCAGACCTTCGATGCCAAGGGATCTCACCTCCAGCATCTAGTTCTCCGACAGCTCGACGACACGCCGGCGTAGATAGGCGGCATATTCATTCTTTCCCAACCGGGTTGCGCGCTGCAACACCTCGTCAGCGCTCAGCCAGCCCTGTTCGAAGGCGATTTCCTCCGGGCAGGCGACCTTGATGCCTTGGCGGCGTTCGATTGTGCGCACAAACGAAGAAGCGTCATCCAGGCTGTCATGGGTGCCTGTGTCGAGCCAGGCATAACCGCGTCCCAGTCTGTGCACCTGCAACTGGCCACGCTCGAGATAGGCATTGTTGACCGCCGTGATTTCGAGCTCGCCTCTCGCCGACGGCCGGATCGTCGAGGCGATTTCAATAACATCGTTGTCATAAAAATAGAGGCCGGTGACAGCCCAGTTGGATTTAGGCTTTTTCGGTTTTTCCTCGATCGTGAGCGCGGTTCCGGTGACCTTGTCAAAAGACACCACGCCATAGCGCTCGGGATCATCGACATGATATGCAAACACCGAAGCGCCGCTTTCGCGCGATGCCGCCGTGCGGCAAAGCTTCGACAACCCGTCGCCAAAATAGATGTTGTCGCCCAGTATCATCGATACACTATCCTTACCAATGAAGTCACGGCCGATGATGAAGGCTTCCGCCAGCCCGTTGGGATGCGGCTGCTCGGCATAGGTCAGCTCAAGCCCAAATTCCGATCCATCGCCCAGCAGATCGCGGAAAACCGGTAGATCCCGCGGCGTGGAAATGACCAAAATCTCGCGGATTCCGGCGAGCATCAAAACGCTCAGCGGATAATAGATCATGGGCTTGTCGTAAATGGGAAGTATTTGCTTAGAGACTGCCAAGGTCAACGGATAAAGACGCGTTCCGCTGCCTCCAGCAAGGATAATTCCTTTCAAGAAGCTCTCCTTGCCATGTCTTACCCCCGGCCCTGAGTTCCTGTGCTTAGGTTTCATGCATTGACTTGTCAATGCGGCACACGACAAACGCGTCGGCCATGTGGAATGCCGTCCATCGACGGGCGCCTCGCGCTTCGGCCGAACCCGCCTGATCCCATCTTGGCAAGGCCGAGGCCCCGATCACTCATCGCACTTTCGACCTTATCTAGGACGGGGCAGCGGCCGTTGCGTAGGTCAGACGTAACAACATTTAGGCCACAGCCATGATTACATGTGCCTGGATTTTGGCCGCAACTTCGCCACTGCCATGCCTGTCGGCAATGGCGGATGCCGCGTAGTCGGTCGCGGCGTCCAGCCTGCCAACCCCCCTGGCCTTCCTGGCCTCGATTTCGCTGCGAAGAACGGTGCCTTGGCAATAAGCGACGGCCGGAAGGCGCGGCGAGGATGCGCGGCTTTGTTCGGCTCTCGTCTCGATCGCGACATCGGAGAAACCCGCAGCTTCCAGGTCGCGGCGGATCAGCCCCTTATCGTGGTAGCCGTGCGGCGTGCGTGCCAGGAAGCGCGGCGGATCTTCGGGAAAAATCCTCGCCAGCGCATTGGTCACCTCATCGGCGAACACATTCTCCTCGATGCGATCCCATACGTTGAACAAGAACCGTCCTCCCGGCTTCAGGACCCGCCTGGCTTCGCGGTAGGCGGAGGTGCGGTTTGGAAAGAACATCGCACCGAACTGACAACAGACGAGATCGAACGCCGCATCCTGGAACGGCAGCGCCATCGCATCCGCCTGGCGCCATTCGATGCGGCTGTCGGGTGTCTGCCGCGAAGCGGCGTAGTCGAGCATCGGCTGGTTCAGGTCGGTCACGACATAGCTTGCGTCCGGGGACAGTCTTGGCGCCAATGCGCGGGTGACGACCCCGGTGCCCGCGGCGATTTCCAGGACCGCGCCTGGCGACAGGGCCGCGGCTCGTTGCGCGATATCCGCCGCGAACGGCTCGAAAATCAAGGGCACCATGTAGCGGTCATAGTTTTCCGGAATCGAGCCCGCGAACAGCTTGTCCGTTTCCAACATGGCAATCCCCACCATCCGATGACTTGGGAGACTAGCACATTTTTTTGGTCCCTGGTCCTTTTCGACCGAAGGCCGGCCTCTACGTGGCCAAGAGCGCGTTCATCACGCCCGCCCAAAATAACCCTGGTACCACTCGACGAACCGCCCTACCCCCTCCGTGACGGAGGTGCGGGGGCGGTAGCCGACCGCCGCTTGCAGCGCCGAAGTATCGGCGAAGGTGTCGGGCACGTCGCCGGCCTGCAGCGGCAGGAGTTCGATGACGGCCTTGCAGCCGAGCGCATTTTCCAGCGCCTCGACATAGGCGGTCAGTTTCACCGGGTTGCTATTGCCGATGTTGAAGATGCGCCAGGGCGCGCTGCTGGTCGCCGGATCCGGATGGCCGGAGTCCCAGGCCGGGTTGGCCGCGGCAGGACTGTCGCTGGCGCGAATCACGCCCTCGGCGATGTCCTCGACATAGGTGAAGTCGCGCGTGTGGTTGCCGTTGTTGAACAGCTTGATCGGCTCGCCGGCCAGGATGTTCCTGGTGAACAGGAACAGAGCCATATCAGGTCGCCCCCAGGGACCGTACACGGTGAAGAAACGGAGCCCCGTGGTGGGCAGGCCGAACAGATGGCTGTAGCTGTGCGCCATCAGTTCGTTGGCGCGCTTGGTGGCGGCGTAGAACTGCAAGGGATGGTCGGCCGGGCGATGCTCGGAAAACGGCATGTCGGTGTTGGCGCCATAGACACTGGAGGTGCTGGCATAGGTCAGGTGCCCGACACGGCTGCTGCGGCAGGCCTCGAGCATGTTGGTGAAAGCAACGATGTTGCTCTCGACATAGGCGCGCGGGTTTTCCAGGCTGTAGCGGACGCCTGCCTGGGCGGCGAGATGGATCACCCGGTCGAAGGCGTGTTCGGCAAAGCAGCCATCAACCACGCTATGGTCGGCGAGATTGCCGTGGATGAAATGATAGCCTGCATTGGTGCCGCGGCTCGCCTCGGCCAGGAGCCGCAGCCGCGCCTGCTTGATCTCAGGGTCGTAGTAATCGTTGATGCTGTCGATGCCGACAACCTCGTCACCGCGCTCCAGGAGCCGCCTGGCGACATGATAGCCTATGAAGCCGGCAGCGCCGGTGACCAGAACTTTCATCACAAAGGCCCGTCCGTAACATGCCTGGTAACCAGGCCCGAGCTAAGCTCCGGCCCGGAGTGATCCGGGCCGGATGATCTCAAATCAGGAGCGCTTCAGCAATGACCAGACGGCGGGCACGAGGCTGGCCGCGAGAGCGACCTTGATCAGGTCGCCGACGATGAACGGCACGACGCCGAATTGCCAGGATTTTTCCGGGCCGATGAGCAGCGCCAGCCAGGCGAAACCCATCGCCATCATCATCACTTCGGCAACCAGCATGGCGTTGAAAAGCTTGATCGGATGACGGTCCCAGCCGCGGTCGGCGGCCCAGCCGACAATCGCGGCCATGACCACGAAGCCGGCGAGATAGCCGCCGGTCGAGCCGAGCATATAGGCGATGCCTATGCCTTTTTCCGGCGTGCCCTGGAAGACCGGGAAGCCCATCGCGCCTTCCGCCATATAAAGCAGCAGGGTGGCGACGCCGAGCCGCATGCCGAAGGCGGCGGCGATCAGGAAGACGGCGAGCGTCTGCATCGAGATGTCGACAGGCCCGAGCACTACCTTGGTCTTTGCCGAAAGGGTCAACAGCAGCGTCCCGGCAATCGCCAGGACAAACTGCGTTGCCAGTCGCGCGGCACCTTCTTGCGGCAAGGCCAGAAAAACAAGCGGGCGGGTCGTCGTGGCGGTTGTCATGGTCTTCCCCATTCAATCTCGCCGCGAACCAACAATCGCGGCCTTGCGTTTTTCTATATTTGCTTGCGTGCTATGCGGCAATCGGTTTTGCCGTTCTTGGAATAATGTGGCGACATGGCCCTCAAATTCGATACCAGCTTCGACCCCGCTTATGGCCAAGGCGTAAGCGTAGCCCCAGACGTGCAACGCGTCACGGCTGGGAATCCCAGTCCCTTCACCTTTCATGGCACCAACAGCTATGTCGTGGGCCGCGACACGCTGGCGGTGATCGATCCCGGGCCGGATGACGAGGCGCATCTTCAGACCTTGCTCGACGTGATCGCCGGCCGGCCGGTCAGCCACATTTTCGTCAGCCACACGCATCGCGACCATTCTCCGCTGGCGGCCCGGCTGAAGGAGCGCACCGGCGCCCAGGTGCTGGCGGAAGGACCGCACCGGCCGGCGAGGCCCTTGCATATCGGCGAAACCAATCCGCTCGACGCCAGCGCCGACACCGCTTTCGTTCCCGACATCGCGTTGCCGGACAGTGAACTGGTCAGCGGCGATGGCTGGGCGATCCGGACAGTCCTGACGCCCGGCCACACGGCCAATCACACGGCATTCGCGCTGGAAGGCACCGGCATCCTGTTTTCAGCCGATCATGTCATGGGCTGGGCAACATCCATCGTCGCGCCGCCGGACGGGGCAATGGCCGATTACATGGCATCGCTGGACCGGCTGATCGAGCGCGGCGATCGCCTGCTGCTGCCTGGCCATGGTGGACCGGTGGCTGCGCCGCGCGCTTTCATGCGCGGGCTGAAGACGCATCGCAAGATGCGCGAACGAGCCATACTGGAGCGGATCAGAGCTGGTGACAGGACCATTCTCGCCATGGTCAACGCGATCTACAGGGATACCGATCCCCGGCTGCACGGCGCCGCCGGCCTGTCGGTGCTTGCCCATCTGGAGGACCTGGTGGGACGCGGCGTGGTGGCGACGGACACTGCCCCCGCCATAGACGGCGTTTTCACGCCGGGCCGATAGGCCTGCCCGCCCGCCCACGGTGTTCACCCGACCATCGTCGCCGGCGCGCAATTCGCCCGAAAAATGGCTATTGGGCCGGCGCCGCGCCGACCTGGCCGGCGACTTCCTGGTCCAGTTCCGCCAGGAAATCGGTGATGCGCGCGGCATTGTCGCCAAGATCGTGGCGGCCGTAACGCGAGGCAGATCGCATATCAACGATGACCGTGTCGCCGTCATCCCTCACGCGAATGGCGACGTCCGCAGAAAGGCCAAGAACGAAGCTCGAGGCGATGGCGGTAATGGTCACCTCTGTCTGCCCGGCGAGTTCGGGATAAGGCTCCGAAAGGTCCCAGCCGCGCCGGTCGAGCACCGTTTCAACGGCATTGACGACGGTCTCGAATGGCAGGTCGTAGCTGCGTGCGGTGACCAATGGATAGCTGTCGGTCTGCAACGTCTGCTCACCCGGCGTCGGCGGGGACAGCACGTTCATGTCCCTGGTCCGGTCACCGACATCGAGCGCGGGCGGTTCATCGAAATCGGTCGAGATGTCGCGCAGCGGCGGATAGATCGTCGCCCAGTAGGCGGCAACGCCGTAGGGGGTGAGCACCAGCAGTGCCAGCAAGGCGCCGACGGTAAGATCACGGCCACCACGGTCACCAAAATTCCACAGCCTTGCAAAGGCCAGGCCGGCAAACAGCAGCGCGTGCGCCGCCAGCAGGGCGACAATGCCCAGCACCCACAGGAACACCGGCGTTTGGACGAGGCCGAAGCGATGGCCGACAAAGTTCGTCAGCAAAAGCACCATCGAAAAGGCGCCCGTGCGCCGCGACCAGCCGGCAGCCTTCGACGTTTGCCGTTCGGGAATGCTAACCATTATGCTCTGCGCTGCCCCAACCCGGACGGAGGTTTAGTGCCTTTTTGCGGCGGCTTGAAGCCGAAACATGCAACATCCCCTCAATCCGTCGGCAAGCGATAGTCCCTGAACTGCTGACGCAAGGTGATCTTCTGGATCTTGCCGGTGGCGGTGTGCGGTATCTCGCCGACGAAGGCGACGTCGTCCGGCATCCACCATTTGGCCACCTTGCCATCCATGAAATCGAGAATCTCGGCCTTGGTCGGTTCCTTCCCAGGTTTGGCGACGACGACCAGCAAGGGCCGCTCGCCCCATTTCGAATGCTGGACGCCGATCGCCGCCGCTTCCGCCACATCGGGATGGCCGACAGCCAGATTTTCCAGGTCGATGGTCGAAATCCATTCGCCGCCGGACTTGATGACGTCCTTCGCGCGATCGGTGATCTGCATGTAACCGCCGGCGTCGATATGAGCGACGTCTCCGGTATCGAACCAGCCATCCTCATCGAACTGCTCCGCGCCCACACCGCCATAATAGGCGCGGGCGACGGCCGGGCCGCGTACCTTGAGCCTGCCAAACGTCTTGCCGTCCCACGGCTGCGCGTTGTCATCGTCATCGGTCACCTTCATTTCGACGCCGAAGGGCGGGTAACCCTGCTTGCCCTGGACGTCGAGCCTCGCCTCGCCGTCCAGGCCTGCATAGTCCGGCTTCAAGGTGCACAGCGTGCCGAGCGGGGACATTTCGGTCATACCCCAGGCGTGGATGACCTGGACACCGTACTTGTCCTGGAATTTCGCCATGATCGCGCGCGGGCACGACGAGCCGCCGATCACGACCTTGTTGAGATGGGGAAGCGCCTTGCCGGTCTCTTCCAGATATTGCAGCAGCATCATCCACACGGTCGGCACGGCGGCGCTGAATGTCACCTTCTCCTGATCGAGCAACTCATAGATCGAAGCGCCGTCCATTTTACAGCCAGGCATGACCAGCTTGGCGCCGGTCATCGGCCCGCTCTGGCCAAGGCCCCAAGCATTGGCGTGGAACATCGGCACCACCGGCAGGATCGTGTCGCGCGCCGACAGGCCCATGGCGTCGGGCATGGCAGCGATCATGGCGTGCAGCACGTTCGAGCGATGGCTGTAGACGACGCCCTTTGGGTCACCCGTCGTGCCGGACGTATAGCACATGCCGGCCGCGGTGCCTTCATGAAAGGTCTTCCAGGCGAAGTCGCCATCAACCTCGTCAAGCCAGTCCTCGTAGGCAACGACACCGGGCAGGGTCGTTTGCGGCATATGCGCCTTGTCGGTGAGCACGATCACCTTCTTCAGCGATTGGACGGCACCCGCGATCTTCTCGAGCAACGGGATGAAGGTAAGGTCGACGAAGACGGCCTTGTCCTCGGCGTGGTTCATGATCCAGACGATCTGTTCAGGAAACAGGCGCGGATTGAGGGTGTGGTAGATAGCACCGATGCCCATGATGCCGTACCAGGCCTCGATGTGGCGGGCGGTGTTCCAGGCCAGTGTCGCGATGCGGTCGCCCAACGCGAAACCGTCGCGCTCCAAGCGCTGGGCGACCTTGAGGGAACGACGATGGATGTCGGCGTAGGTGGTGCGCACGATCGGTCCCTCGATCGAACGCGATACGATCTCGCGCACACCATGCTGCCTTTCAGCGTTGTCGATCAGCTTGTGGCACAGTAGCGGCCATTCCTGCATCAATCCCAGCATGCCGTTCCCTCCCTCACGCTTTTCACGTCGCGCTGTTGATCGCATTGTGAAGCGAACCGGCGAATTGTCCAGCCACCTACGGGAGCAGCGGACGAAAGTCGGAGTTCGACCTGTATTTGGCAAACGATTGAATCCGGACGCTTTTTAATTTCGTTTGGCGGGCCTTGCTGCCATTCGAGTGACAGGGGCTTCAAATCCATTACGTCGACGCAAACTCTCGTGATCGGACCAACCGCAAAAAAGTGTCATAATCCGGCCATCGTCGGTGTTAAGCTTCGTTAACGGGCAAAGGGGTGCGATTGGCGACTGAGAGAGGTTCGCATGGACGCGCTCGACGATAAGGTTCTCGAGAGTACGCTTGCCGAAAGCCTGGCCGGTGTGGTGCCGGACGAAAAGACTGTTTCCGAAGACGAGTTCGTAGAAGTTGTCGGCGGCGCGCTAGAAGCGGTCGGCGGCACGCTGCTGTTCAAGATGTGCGTCCAGAACGAAGGGGAAGGCCAGCATGTCGCGGCGGCATCCGTCGGCGATGGCGGCAATCGCCAGTTCCTGCTGCTCACCTTGCCAACCGGCGGCGGGGCGCTGAAAGTCGAGACGATTTCCAGAAGCAGCAATCCGGTGGCGGGCATCGCGGCCGCCTATGCCGGGCTGATGGACGCCTTCAAAACCGCCGCCTGAATTTCCGCGGCCACGAGAAGGCAATCTTCGCGCCACGCACGGGCGCATGGCGTCTGTTTTGTTTGTGACTACGGGTCTTGCGCAATCCGGCCGTCCACCACACTTAAGATCGGGGCAAGGAGGAACCAGCATGGACAAGATCGCCAACCCGGCACCCGGCTTCCAGCGCAATCCCGACAGGATCATCACGATAGAGCCCTATTCCGGCACCGTCACGGTCCGCGCCGGCGATACCGTCATCGCGTCATCCGCGAAGGCGAAGGTGCTGACGGAGGCCCCCTACCCCGCCGCCTTCTACATTCCGTTCACCGACATCGATTTCGACAAGCTCAGCCGAACGGACCACGCGACCCACTGCCCCTATAAGGGTGACGCCAGCTATTGGAGCGTGCTGCCGGCGGGCGAAGCGGGCAAGGACGCGATGTGGGCCTACCGCCAGCCATACGACGAGATGACCGAGATCCGCGACCACGGCGCGTTCTATGCCAGCAAGGTCACCATCGAAGCCAAGCCGGACTGAACGCTTCGGCCGACGCACTCAAGGGTGCACTGAGATTCAGATCAGGCCCAGTCGTTAGAGCGGTTCGGCGGTTCTATCAAACACTGAACCGCCCTACTTAGTGGTGCCGTGATCGCCCGTCCCGTCGGCGTCGTCGAGCCGCACGAAGGTCATGCCCTTGTCCTTGAGTGCCCGCAGGCCCTGCACCACGCCCTCGCCGGCGGCGTGGGTCGGCTGGTTGATGTGCGAGATAATGACGTCGCCATCCTTGGCAGCGGCGATACGCCTGGCGGTTTCCTTGGCGCCGAGCAGCGAGCCGCCGTCGCCATTGATCGAGAAGCCGGCAATCTTGAAGCCCAGCTTGCGGATCATCGCGATGGCCGAGGGGCTGTATTCGGCGGTTGCGCCACGGAACCATTTCGGCGCCGGCTCGCCGGTCGTGGCCAGAGCCGCGGCCCCTGACTTGACCTCGGCGAGCACAGCCTCCGGGCTGCCGGCGCTGCTTATGCCATAGATCTTCCGTGGCGTGTCGACCGCTGGAACATGGCGGCCGCCGTGATTTTCGAGTTCGAACAGGTCGGGATGCGCCCGCATGATCGCGACGGCCTCGGCGTTGCGCTTCAGCCAGATGCCGGTGACGAAAATGGTGGCCGGTATTTTGTTGTCCACCAGCGCCGAGAGAATGCGCGTGTCGGTCTTGCCGCCGCAGGCATCGAGCGTGAGCGCAACGCGGCCGGCTCCGCTTGCAGCCGGCTTGATGTGCAGCGTGGGTTCGACCAGCGGCGCGGCATGGGCACCGGATATCAGCGCCACCGACATGGCGATCGTGCAGAGATGTTTTTGCAGCAGACGCATCAAACCAAATTCCCGAAACCAAATTCCCGGCTGGCGACTTCAAGCCGCCATCCCAAAAAACCCGCATGAAGGCGGAAATCAGACGAGGGATAGCAGAAAAATGCCTGGCGCGGCAATTTGACCTCCGGCTTGGTGAACATTCAGCGACAGTCTTGCCGACCCATCGCCTTCAGACAACGCGTTCCTTTTTCAGATCGGTGCGTGCGAGGATCTCGCGCACGGCGTCGACGACCGGCTTCACCTCCAGACGCCAGACACAGCAAGCCTTGCTGGGGTCGGACCGGCGACACAAATCCCTGGCCACGCAATCGCAGGGCATTGACGGCCGAAGCGCGATGCTGGGCACGCCGACAGGTCCCCAGCGCGACGGATGAGTCAGGCCGAAAAGGCCGACAACCGGGGTACCCGCGGCAGCGGCCATGTGCATCGGGCCGCTTTCGTTGCCGAGAAACAGGCGGGCCTGTTCCAGGACCGCCAGCAGGCTCTCGAGCGAAAGCGCTCCGACCAGGTCGACCACCGGCGTCGCGGTCCCGGAAACGATCCGCGCGGCGGTTTCACGTTCGCCTGGCCCTCCCACCAGGACGACGCCCAGTCCGGTTTCGGCCGCAACCTGGTCAATTGCCTCGGCAAACCGTTCCGGCTGCCATTGCCGGCCCTTGAAACTCGCGCCCGCATGGACGGCGACGAAGGCGTTCGGGTGGATATCGTGCGTGCCCAGAAGCGCCAGGGCTTTCGCGGCCTCGAATGTCGACGGCTGGATGCTCGGTACCGTGACGCGCAAATCGATGCCGAGCGCTTCAAGTGGGGAGAGATAGCGATAGACAAAATGCTGGCCGCCAAACCCGTATGGTTTGGCAAACACATTGGCGGGCTGCCGCTCCAGCAGCTTCAGCGGCCTCTCGGGAGGATTGTAGCCGACACGCTTCCTGGCGTTGACGAACCCGCTGACGACCCGAGAGGTCTTGGAATCGGTCACATCGATCGTCAGGTCGAAGCGGAAGCGGCGCAGCGCCCGCACCACGGCATAGACCTCTTTTCCACGCTCCAGCGGGTTGCCTCGCATGCGGGCCCGCCTGAACGTAACCACCTCGGAAGCGATGCCATGCGCAACCACGAAGCTCTCGAAGTGGGCTTCGCAGAGGAATACAATCCTGGCGTCGGGAAATTCGAGCCGCAAGTTCCTGGCGAGCGTCGAGGCGAGGACGATATCGCCTATGAACTTCGTTTGAATAATCAGGATCGAGCGGAACGGAGCGGGTGATATCTGCAACGTCTGTTTCCGGAGACAATTGGCGGTCATCCGCAAATTGGTCGCAAACAATGTCGAGATTACGCTCATGTCGCCAGCACGTTCGCGTGAGTTTTCATACAAAACCGTAAGCTTCGTGCCGGTCTAGCCGCGTCCTGCCTTTGCCGCGTGCACCGCGGCCTGCGCCGCCGCCAGCCTGGCGATCGGCACGCGATAGGGTGAGCAGGAGACGTAGTCGAGCCCGACATCCTCGCAAAAGCGGATCGACGAGGGATCACCACCATGTTCGCCGCAGATGCCAAGCTTGATGCTAGGCCGCGTCGCCCTGCCCTTTTGCGCCGCCATGCGTACCAGTTCGCCGACACCGTCGATATCGAGGGAGACGAACGGATCCTGCTCGATGATGCCCTTCTGGCGGTAGGTTTCCAGGAAGGAGGCCGCGTCGTCGCGCGAGATGCCGAAGGTGGTCTGGGTGAGGTCGTTGGTGCCGAAGGAGAAGAACTCGGCCGACTCCGCAATGACATGGGCACGGATCGCCGCGCGGGGGAGTTCAATCATCGTTCCAGTGAGGTAATCGATCTTGACGCCGCTCTCGTCCATGACGCTCTTGGCGACCGCATCGATACGCGCCTTCACATAATCGAGTTCCTTCACCAGGCCGACCAGCGGCACCATGATCTCGGGCACCACCAGCGCGCCGGCTTTCCTGCCGGCCTCGACGGCTGCCTCGAAAATGGCGCGCGCCTGCATCTCGGCGATCTCCGGGTAAGACACGGCGAGCCGACAGCCGCGATGGCCGAGCATCGGGTTGAATTCGTGCAGCGCCTCGGTGCGCTGTCTGAGCTTGTCGGGCGACACGTTCATGGCGGCCGCGACTTCGGCGACTTCCGCTTCCGTCTTGGGCAGGAATTCGTGCAGTGGCGGATCGAGCAGGCGGATCGTCACCGGCAGGCCGGCCATGATTTCGAACAGCTCCAGGAAATCCGAGCGCTGCATGGGCAGAAGCTTGGCCAGCGCAGCGCGCCGGTCCTTCTCGGTGTCGGCCAGGATCATCTCGCGCATGGCGACGATGCGGGCGCCGTCGAAGAACATGTGCTCGGTGCGGCAAAGACCGATGCCTTCGGCGCCGAAAGAGCGCGCCATGCGCGCATCGAGCGGCGTTTCGGCATTGGTGCGCACCTTCATGCGGCGCACCGCGTCCGCCCACTCCATGATCGCGGCGAAATCGCCTGACAATTCCGGCTGCAGCATCGCCACGGCGCCCTTGAGCACCTGGCCGTTGCCGCCATCGATGGTGATGATGTCGCCCTTGCGGAAGGTTTGTCCCATCGAGAGCAGCGTGCCGGCCCTGTAGTCGACACGCAGCGAGCCGGCGCCCGACACACAAGGCTTGCCCATGCCGCGCGCAACGACGGCGGCGTGGCTGGTCATGCCGCCGCGCGTGGTCAGGATGCCTTCGGCCGCATGCATGCCATGGATATCTTCCGGACTGGTCTCTATGCGCACCAGGATCGCCTTGCGTCCTTGCGTCTTCAGGTCCTCGGCATCGCCGGAGGAAAAGACGATCTCGCCGGTGGCGGCTCCCGGCGACGCCGGCAGGCCGACGCCGATGACGTCGCGCGCGGCTTTTGGGTCGATGGTCGGGTGCAGCAACTGGTCGAGCGAAGCCGGATCGATGCGAGCGACCGCCTCTTCTTTGGTGATCAGCCCGTCCCTGGCCATCTCGACGGCGATCCTGAGTGCGGCCTTGGCGGTGCGCTTGCCGGACCTTGTCTGCAGCATCCACAATTTGCCGCGCTCGATTGTGAATTCGAGGTCCTGCATGTCGCGGTAGTGCTTTTCCAGGCTGTCGGAGATGGTGACGAAGGACTGGAAGGCGTCCGGCATCAGCTTCTGCAGTGACGGCTTGTCGGAACCCGCCGCGATGCGCGCCGCCTCGGTGATGTTCTGCGGCGTGCGGATGCCGGCAACGACATCCTCGCCCTGCGCGTTGACCAGGAACTCGCCATAGAGCTGCTTTTCGCCGGTGGACGGGTTGCGGGTGAAGGCAACGCCGGTGGCCGAGGTCTCGCCCATATTGCCGAACACCATGGCCTGGACATTGACCGCCGTGCCCCAGCTTTCGGGAATATCGTGCAGGCGCCGGTAGGTGATGGCGCGGTTGTTCATCCAGCTCGAAAACACCGCGCCGATCGCGCCCCAGAGCTGCTCGTGCGGATCCTGTGGGAACGGCTTGCCCAGCTCTTCCTCGACCTTGGCCTTGTAGAGCGCGATGACGCCCTGCCATTCGATGGCCGTCAGCTCGGTGTCGAGCTCATGGCCGAGGCTGGCTTTCTGGTCTTCCAGGATTTCCTCGAACACCTCGTGATCGAGACCCATGACGACATCGGAATACATCTGGATGAAACGGCGGTAGCTGTCATAGGCAAAGCGCGCATCGCCGGAATCGGAGGCCAGCGCCTCGACCGTCTCGTCGTTCAATCCGAGATTGAGCACGGTGTCCATCATGCCGGGCATCGACGCCCGGGCGCCGGAACGCACCGAAACCAGGAGCAGCTTCGACGGGTCGCCGAACCGGCGGCCAGTCAGCCGGCCGATATGGTCGAGCGCGACGGTGACGTCGGCTTCCAATCCCGCCGGGTAGGTACGGCCATCGGCATAGTAGGCATTGCAGACCTCGGTGGTGATCGTGAAGCCCGGCGGCACCGGCAGGCCCAGGCTGCACATCTCGGCCAGATTGGCGCCCTTGCCGCCCAACAGATTCCTGTCGCCGGCACGGCCTTCCGCCGCACCATCGCCAAAGGTGAAAACCCATTTGGTCATGCTTTGCTCTCCGGTTGCAGGAGATTGGAAAGATTGGCGAAACGGAAAGCTCCGCCCGTGTCCGACTTCGAGCGATATGATGCTGCAGTGCGAAACGCAAGCGCCGGGCAAGTCGTCGGGTCGCTACAATCGATTAAGAAAAAGCCATCGCCCGGGATGCGTCAAAAAGACTTGCCGCCTGATGGTTCCATGTCTAGAACATAAAGGGAACAAAGAGGTGCCTCATGAAACAGCCTGGAAAACTGGACTATCTTGAAATGCCGGCGACCGGCGGCACGCTGGACCGGATGAAAGGCTTCTACAGTGACGCCTTTGGCTGGTCGTTCACCGACTATGGACCGACCTATTCGGCCTTTGCGGAGGGGCTGGACGGAGGTTTTCAGGCCGATGCGGAAGAAGCGCCGGCCAAGCCGCTGCCTGTGCTTTACAGTGAGAATCTGGAAGAAACCCTTCGCGCCGTCGAAAGCGCCGGCGGAACGATCGTCAAGCCGATATTCCCATTCCCCGGTGGCCGACGCTTCCACTTTGTCGACCCAGCCGGCAACGAGTTGGCTGTGTGGTCCGTATAATCCGTTGCGGATCATCTGGCGGCAATCGCGCTGCTGGTCAGCCGGGTGCCTTCGCGGTCGCTCATAAGCATTGTGCTTTTCGGCTGCTCTGCTAATAACGCGCCGCACAGCGACTCTGACGGCTTATTGGGGCGTCGCCAAGTGGTAAGGCATCGGTTTTTGGTACCGACATTCCCAGGTTCGAATCCTGGCGCCCCAGCCAAGCTTCTTTTTTGGTTTTTTTCAATCACTTCAATAACATTAGAAACTTCTAAGTGTTACAACCTGGTGGGATGATCCTGGTAATGCAGACCATTGGAAAATCCTGGCCCTCGTTCAATGCATGCGGGTGCATTTGCCCACCTCAACGAAAGGGGTGTTTCCATTTGAATCCGGTCCGACAAACCCAGCATGATAGCTTCGCTGATAGCGAAGCGTGGTAAGATTGAAATCGTACTATTCGAGACCGCCATGTGTTGCACTGGAAGTTGCTGTCTGGCGACATGCCTGGATCTTTTAAGGCGAAACTTTTGAAGCCTGGTAGAGACTTCCCGGCGCGACCACCCGCTTCAACGGTCGTGACCTCCGGTTTGTGGGCTTGGACACAGGACGACGGTTTTGAATTCTGTCGACTACAAAGCGACCTAAAATCGTGCGGTGTGACCCGCCCTAAGCCTATGACCCGCCCGGTGATGGCCGGGCGGGTTTGGTCTCTTCTGTGTGATGACGAATGGGCTGTTCAAGCTCTTCTTCCGGCCACAATTATGCTAAAGACCGATTGCCATTGTCGTGGCTCTTGTTCTCGGCCTCTATCTCGGAACCTTGCTGCATTTCCACTATGCACAGCCTGCCGCTGATTCCCTAACAAGACCGCGCGTGTTGCTCTTCAAAAAGGAACAGATCGGGCTTTTTGTAATCTCCCCCGCCGATTGGCTGATGTATCGCGCTGGCTACACTCTGTTCGTAACAGAAAGTGAGGGTTTCGAGCGCGTATTAGGGATCGGTGAAGTGCTTATCTTTCTAGATGACAAGAACGTTCAACTGTTGGTAAGAGAACGGGCTGCTGGCGCAGACGACATTTGGACGAGCCTTGACTAGCTCAAAGGACCACTTCGGCCAAATTGTCCTAAAGCCAGGCGTCCCAAGAATCGAGTGGATCGCACATGAAACAAGCTAAGGTCGCCAATGTGATAAGCCCCTATAAAGTCGTCTTGAACGTCGGCGCGAGTGAAGGCGTGGCGGTGCGTGAAGACTATATATTGTATCGACGAGGTAAGGAGATTGTGGACCCGGACACTGGCGAGAAACTGGGCGTATTTGAAGAGGTAATCGGGCGCGGCGTCATAACCTACGTTCAGGAGCGGATCGCGACGTTGGAATCTTCTGAAGTTCTGGAGGGCGGAAGGAAGATAATACGAAAAAATCCGAGTGCCTTGTCCGGCTTGCAGGGCCGCTTCACCCCCACCACCGAAGAAGTTGTTGAGATACCAGACCAGACGAAGCCGTTCCAGCATGCGAAGGTCGGCGATCTTGCGAAGCGCATTTAGCTCAAGCCATTCAGTCCCACGCCAGATCGCTGTTGATCTACTGCTCTTTAGCGTCCCCTACCCGAGATGATTGCGCCTGGGCGCATTTGCGTTCGCAACTCGCTTTGCACGGCGCGCACGGCGTCTTGCGTTTCGTGGGCCGTCTGGCGTGCTAATGCGTTGTTTGCTCTACGGTGCCGCCCTAGGCGATCACGGCGACGCTCACCGGAGCCAGTGCCGTGACGCTGCCATTGTTGATTGCCACGAAGACACTCGTGCATACAGAGGCGTCTTGACCAAACTGCTGGGTTTCGCGATATGATGAGTTCGCGGATCTGTTGGCTTCATCTCCGCTCCTTTACCGCCCCGCGGCGATTTAAAGTGGTGGTAGTTTGAAGTGGTGGCGAGTCACCCCTACCTGCGAAGCGCGACTCGTTGCGTCAACCAGCGGCGATTCTGCGGTGTCATGAGATTAAAAGTGCCGAGCGAGACGCGGGTTGCTCAATCGAACGTCCGCCATTCGGGAAGGATACGGAAGAAGCCGCTGACGTTTTCCACAATCTGGTGTCTATCCTCCTTGGACAGAGATCGACCGCTTCGTGCTTCGAAGAGCTGAACCGTCCTTTCCAGCAAGGCGTCGTCCACAGCCCGTGCTTTAGACGAGGGATTGGCCTCGACCTGCCGACCAGCATCCCTTCGCGTTGTCTTCATTACACTTGCCCTGTTGGGGACGCGTATCTGCGGGCAAGGATCGTCGAAATCCTTGAAATCTCGCATGGCCATTGTGTACCTCCGGTAGCCCTTTCTACTCCGCTCGCATTTCCGCAGGTTGTTCCTAACGGTCTGGCGGCCCTTTGGGTCCCTTCGGGGCAGAGACCGAGTTCGGTTCTCGTTGCTGGCCAATCCGAACAACATCCTGCAAGGCCGAGCGAATCTGCGGCCAAGGAAACTCATTATCGTCCTTCGAAGCCTGCCCTTGCGTAAGTACGGCATCAAGCTTGGCTGCCACACCGGCAAGGGAAGTTGCAGGGAGTGCGAAGAGCATCCCGACCAGATGGTCGGCACGGCTAGCAGCTTCGCACTCGGCCCTCAGCGTCTCCGAATAGCCGATCTCCCTATCGGTGGCATCCCAGCGAGCTTGATGAGCTGCTAGCTCGGCTTCAGCCTTTGTACGGACGGAGAGGTCTTCCTTGCCAACATTGAGCGCGTCGCGGAGTGCCTCGAGAGAACGCAACGTCACATACCTGCCGTCGCGCAGCTGAATCTTCGAGCAAGGAAATCCAACGGTTTTGACGAGTTTTCGCTCCAGAAGTTGCTGCTGCCGACACAGATACTCAGTGTGGTCGTGGGCCGCTCGCCATTTTTGCCAGGCCGATACGGCTGGATCGACCATTTGGGCGGTTTCCAGGGTTTTGCGGTCAAAAGCGCCTCCCTTGGTGATCGCAATTGCAATTGCCGTTCCCGCAAGTACCTTCCTTCGGGTGACGGCAGACAAACTCATGGTATGGTCGGAATCAGCCATGATCCGAGCTCCAAACAGCTTGGGTTGTGGTCAGGCCGGATCGGTGTTGCACCACCTTTCCGGCCGCTGAACGTCCTCATGAATACAGTTAGAGCAGACTATGAGCAACAAAAATCACCACAATATGGTGATCTTATGACACCGGTGCAGTGCAGGATGGCTCGGGCAGCGCTGGATTGGGGCGTTCTGGATCTCGCTAAGAAAGCAGGCATTTCAACACAGACCATTGTTCGTCTGGAACGAGGTGACGCGCTAAAACAACCGACTCTCGACCGAATACGCGAAACCTTCGAAGGTGCCGGGGTGGCATTCATTCCGGAGAACGGTGGCGGCCCCGGCGTGCGATTGGCGCGGCGATCTGACAACGTGTAGCCTGCCCCTCGACTGTCCGCCTCAAGGCTTTGGGCCGAAAGGCGCCCAGCTTAGGCACAGGCTTGTGCCAAGGCTGTAGCGTCGATCCCGCCTTCCCATAGGAACAGGAGAATGCGCGCCGCCAAGGCGTTTGGCGCCAGATAGGACGCAAGGGTGTCGGGGAGCATCACACAGCCGAGACTTCCAACGCTGCCATGGCTCATTTATCGGAGCGCTTTGTGGAACGGCCGTTCATAAGACTTGGCCGGTCAGTTTTCGGCGCACAGAAAGGATTGACCGGCAAAGGGAGTATCCGACAGGGAGTTTCTATCCGACAAAATACTCCTGATAGCTGTGGGCGAACAGCGTACGCCACGGGGTGCGGACATCTACAAGCACATAGTGCCGATTTCGGTATTGATGGGCTACGGGGTTAGCCGCGTTTGTCGAGTTGCATAGCTCAGCCGACGGTCTTTTTGCAGAGTTAGCAAAAAACTGACAATCGGCCCAACAAGCGTGGCTGTTCGGCTTTAATTTTCTCGTCGCTGCATTGCCACCAGCGGATAGCGAGCAAGCCGGCAATCTGGTCGAAATTATGAGGTCCAGCCTCGCACACGAGCGCCGCGCATATCGGCTGGAGGTGCCAGACAGAAAATTCGAAAAGCTTCCAGGAACCCAGCCAAGCGCAGACTTTGCTTGAGACTGAAGCACGCACCGAATCGGCTCTGCTCAAAACGCCGCGCCAAGCGCGAGCATGGTGACAGTCGGGCTGGGCCAGACCGGCCCCTCCTGCACCCGAATTGATGAGCGTGCCCTTATTGCCTCCACGAGAGCAACCTTATTTGCAGACACCCGTCAGCATGTTGTCAGAACAGGCTTGCTGTTGGCCATCTCCATACTTGTCGCGGTGCTTCAAGTTTCGACACCGGCACTTGATACCGCCAACATCTCAAATGTGTGCTATTTTTGCTACATTTTCTGGCCGTCTGCCCAAAACCTATCGTTTAGTCACAGCTTAATAATGAAACGTCCACGTTAATTTGTAAGATAGCGAACAAAGCCAGGCGCCGAGCCCGGCTGGGGCGCTCTTGAAAGGGCGGGGAAACGTGGGTGGGAAAATGAAGACGACAGGTCTGTCGACCAAGGTCATGGGCGTTGGCCTCTTGATGACGGCTACCATGCTGAGCTGCTGGGGCGCGCATGCATTGACGCTCAAGGAGGCCATGGCGGTTGCGGTGGAATCCAACCCGGAAATCGGCCAGGCCATCGAAAACCGTGAGGCGATCGAGTTCGAGCTGCGGCAGGCGAAAGGGCTTTATCTCCCAAGCGTCGACCTGCAGGCATCTACTGGTGCTCGCCGCCTGGACAACTCCTCCCGCCGAGCGCTCTCCATCGAGCACGATGCGCTTTATCCCGCGGAGACCGATCTGACGGTTTCACAAACGCTTTATGACAGCGGCGCAAGACGAGCCGAACTCAACCGTCAGGCCTCGCGAGTCGATGGCGCCTCGTTCCGCGTGCTGGAGCGATCTGAGTTCATTGGGCTGTCGGTTGTCCAGGATTACCTGGAATACATGCTTCAGGGCTCGATCGTGGTAGAGGCAAAGAAGAATCTGGGCTTTCATCAAGCGATTCTCCACGACATCCGGGAAGGCATAGCAGGCGGCGGGTTGAACGAAGCCGACCGGCAACAGGCCGAGGAGCGCTTGTTTGCGGCCAAGGCCCGCATGCAGGAAGCCTCCGAGGAACTCGAGGCCTCGAGGATACGCTTCTTCAAGACAGTCGGGAAACCGCTGACCAATGCTTCGCGGCCTGGCGATGTTTCCTCCGCGCTGCCAAGGTCCCTCGACGATGCACTGGGCATTGCGCGGGAGAACAATCCGCGCGTCCACATGGCCAATAGCGATATTGCGGCCGCGGCCTCGCAGGTTGACGCCGCTCGGGCGAAATACGGCCCTTCGATCGTCGCCGAAGGCGCAGCCCGGGCCGGATATGACATTGACGGCGACAATGGAGATACCTCCGATTTGCAGGCACGATTGGTGCTGCGTTGGAACCTGTACCGCGGCGGCATCGACAAAGCGAATGAGCAGGAGCAAATCCGCCGCGCCAGCGAGCAGCGGCTTGGGCTGCATCAGGTTCTGCGGGAGATCGAAGAGGCCGTTCGCACGTCCTGGGATCGCCGCTTCCGGCAAGCCGATTTGGCAAAGACCCTGAAGCTGCAAGCCGCTTCCAGCGAGAAGCTGGTTGCCTCTTATCGCGAGCAGTTCAAGGTCGGACAGCGCTCGCTGCTCGATGTGCTGGATGCGCAGAATACACGGTTCAACACAGCGACGCTGGCGGACACCGCGTCCTACGCATCCCTCTTTGCCCAATACCGGCTTCTGGCAGCGACCGGGCAGTTGCTGAAAACGATGGACATCCATCCGCCAAAGCAGGCCACGGCCTACGCCAAGGACGAATTTGCTGTTCCGGCGAACGCGGACACCGAAACCTATCCACGGACCCCGTCGGAACAGACGAACGATATACCTTTCGACATCCTTGCCCCGGTCAGGAAGAAGTGAGTTGGTGTAAGGGAAGTTGAGGGTCCTGGCGGGCGGGTCGTGAATCAGCAGCCACATATTCTGTCGCCCAAGGAGGCATTCAAGGCCTGCTTTTCGGCGGTTGCCGCCTATCTCGGCAGGCCGAGCGCGGAAACCGTGCTGTTTGCCGGGGTACCGATTTCGGACACGCGCATCGAGGTCACCGAGATCAGGCATCTTGCCGAACGCATCGGTCTCGAGACCCACGAATTCAACCATCGCGACTTCTTGCGCGGTCGCCTCGATCTTCCGGCAATTCTCTTCCGTGTCAGCCAGTTGCCGATCGCCCTGCTGGCGGAAATCGACGGTGACGGGTATCTCACTGCCCCGCAGGAAGACGGGCGCACGACTGTCGGCAAATCCGAGCTGGCCGCAAGTTACATCAGCGGCGGCGTATCCTTCTCGATCACCTATGCCAACGCCACCGAAGGCATGAAGGTCGGGTCGGCGCAGCAGATCGAACGGCGCCATTGGCTGACAGGAACGATGGGCGCTTTCTGGCGCACCTATTCGAAGGTCGTGCTGTCGGCGATCTTCATCAACCTGCTGGCCATCGCCTCGCCGATCTTCACCATGAACGTCTATGACCGCATATTGCCGAACAAGGCGATATCGACGCTTTGGGTGCTGGCGATCGGTATCGGTGCCGTCATTCTTTTCGACCTGCTTCTGAAGACGGCCCGGGCCTCGCTCATCGACTATGCCGGGCGCAAGGCGGACCTGCGGATATCGTATTTGCTGTTCGAGAAGGTGCTGAATTCATCCTTGTCCGCGCGCCCGGGCTCGACCGGCGAATATGCAAATCGCGTCACTCAATATGAGTTCGTCAGGGAGTTCTTCACCTCCAACACCATCAGCGTCTTCATCGACACGGCGTTCGTCTTCATCTTCCTGCTGGTCATCTACGCGATCGGCGATTGGTTGGTCATCATACCGGCCTTGGCATTCGTGGCGTCGGTGATAGTCGGCCTCGTCACGCAACGCCGCATCGGCAAACGGGTCGCCGCCTCGATGAATGAAGCATCCCAGCGCCAGGCCTTGCTGGTCGAGTCCATCTCCACGCTGGAAACAATCAAGTCCCTGCGCGCCGAAGCCTATTTGCTGAGGAAGTGGGGCGAGCATTCGAAGAACGCGGCCAACACCTCCGAGAAGATCAAGCAGCTCTCGGCGGCGGCCGGCAACATCACCCAGGCCATCCAGCAGCTCGTGACGGTCGCCCTGGTCGTGGCCGGGGCCTATGCCTTTTCGGAAGGGCATGTTTCGACAGGAGCCATTATCGGCACGGTGATGCTGGCGAGCCGGGCCGTGGCTCCGCTCGGCCAGGTCGCGATCACCTTGTCGAGATTTCGCCAGGCCATGCTCTCCCTGAGAATGGTGAATTCCATCATGGCCCAACCGGAGGACCGGCCGGACACGGTGGGCTTTGTCAATCGCCCGATCCGCAATGGGGCGATGACGTTCAAGAATGTCGGCTTCGTCTACCCCGGCTCGGAAAACGAGGTTCTGTCCGGCCTGAACTTCTCGGTGAAGCCGGGCGAGCGCATCGGCATCATCGGCCGCATCGGGTCGGGCAAGACGACGATGGGACGCCTGATCGGCAGGCTTTTCCTGCCGAGTTCAGGCGAGCTGCTGCTGGATGGCATCGACATCCGCCAGTATCACCCGTCGGAGGTGCGCGCCGCCGTGGGTATCGTCGCGCAAGCTGGCGATCTGTTTTCGGGCACCGTGAAGGAGAACCTGCTCATGGCAGCTCCCGAGGCGACCGACGAACAGATCATCGAAGCCGCAAAAGCCGCCGGGGTCGACGAGTTCGTCTCTCGCCATCCACGCGGCTACGACATGAATGTCGGCGAGCGGGGCACCAATCTTTCCGGCGGGCAGAGACAGACGGTGGCGATTGCCCGGCTGCTTTTGACCAAGCCGAAGATCGTCTTTCTGGATGAACCGTCCGGCTCGATGGACTTGGCTTCGGAACGACAGCTGATCAAGCAACTCAAGACAGCATTTGACCGCAACACGACGCTGATCGTCTCGACGCATCGCTTCAGCATGCTCGAATTGGCTGATCGCCTTATTGTTGTCGAGCAGGGAAAGATCGTTGCCGATGGACCAAAAGAACAAGTCATTCAGGCGCTGCAGAGAACCAATACCTGAAGGAACAAATTATATCGGGCTGAAACCGATATAATAACGGGGCGTAGGAAATGCTTGCCAGGGAAGACCGCCCGCCGCTTTTTGCGACGGCGTCCATATTCATCATAGCGGCGCTCTTCGTCGCCTTTGTCGCTTGGTCATCATTCGCCGAGGTCGACGAGATCGCGCGTGGCGACGGCAAGGTCATACCGGCTTCCAAGACCCAGGTCATCCAAGCCAGCGAGCCGGGCGTCGTTCAGGAAATCGCCGTTAAGGTGGGGCAGGTCGTCAGGAAGAACGACCTTATCATTCGTCTCGACAACACTTTGAACACGTCCAGCCTCGGCGAACAGCAGGCCAAGGCGCGGGCCCTGCAAACACGGATCGCCAGGCTCAAATACGAACAGAGCGGCAGCATCACCGGATCGTTTCCGTGTCCGCAGGATATTCAGGCGGTGGCGCCGGAAATCTGCGACAACGAGCAAAATCTCCTCGTTGCCCGGCGCGAAAACTTCGACAACAAGCTGTCGGTGCTCAAGTCGCGCCTCGACCAGCGCGAAAAGGAACTCGACGAGGCGAACGCCAATCTCGACCGACTGACAAAAAACCTGGACGTGAGCGACCAGCAGGCGAAGCTGGTCGACGCGATGGTCAAGAAAGGTCTGATGGCAAGGACCGAGCAGCTCAAGGTCGAGCAGGAGCAGACCGAACTCAACGGCCAATTGAACCTGGCCGGCGAGACGATAAAGAAAGCCAAGTCGGCGATCACCGAGGCGCAGCTCCAGGTCGAGGAACTCGGGCTGCAGTTGAAGCAGGAAGCGCTCGATGACCTGACGCAGGCCTTGGCCGATCTTTCGGTGGTGGACGAAACCATTCGCGGCGCGACCGACAAAGTCGCGCGAACCGATATCCGCTCGCCGGTGGACGGGATCGTCAACACGATGGAACTGAACACCGTCGGCGCTTTCGTCCAGCCCGGAACTGTCGTAGCCGGCATCGTGCCCACTTCCGAGACATTGCTGGTCGAAGCACGTGTTTCGCCCCGCGATGTCGCCTTCATCCGCCCCGACCAGGATGCCTTGATAAAGGTCACGGCTTACGATTTCTCGATCTTTGGCGGCATCGAAGGCAAGGTTTCCAATATTACCGCGGACAGCCTGGTCGATCAGAAGACGGGCGAGCCCTATTATCAGGTGCGCGTTTCAACCGACAAATCGACACTGGAGCGAGACGGAAAGGCATATTCGATCATCCCCGGCATGATCTGTTCCGTGGACATCAAGACCGGGCGCAAGACGATCCTGAGCTACCTGCTGAAGCCGATCAACAAAGCACGTCAGGAGGCAATGAGTGAGCGCTAGCGCCATCTCTCCCCCGCCCCCCGAAGACCGTTTGCTTCTGCCGCTGCCGACAGAAGATTTCGAGCTCGAGTTCCGCGTCGTGGCGCGCGGCGGCACAAGGCGCGGCATCCGTCTGGAGCGGGCCTTCTGGCTTTCGCTGAAACAGATGGCCGAGAGCCGCAAATGCACCATCGGCATGCTGGTCGACGAGATCGCCGAAAGTCACGCGGAGAACGGAAACCTGACCTCGGCAATTCGGGTGGCCTGCATTCGCGCGTTGGGACACGAGAACCTGAATTTGCGCAGGCTTGCGTCGATCAGGACGGTAAACGCCATTCTGCTTGCCTGTCCGTCGCCGGCTTTCGCTTTGGCATCGACCAAGAAGATCGTGACGTTCAATGCGCCATTCCAGCAATTGGTCAAACGGCAGTTGCCGACGGCGTTCGACGGAGACACGCGGCAGGACCTGAAGCTGGCGCTGGATCTCAACGTGGCGGATATATTCGCGCGCCTCGACACCAACGGCGACGTTGCCGTTGCGAGCGGATTTGTGATCGGCGCCGGTGAGCGCCGTTACCGGGGTCAGCTTAACGTGGTGCGCGCGCCGGTGCTGGACCTGGAATTGCTGATGGCTTTTGTCTTCAACGGTTAGAGCCGCTCATCGTTTCGCAATTCCCGGCGGAAGCGCTATGCATTTTTCCTGAAATTGCTCTGGGCATTCGGCCAGGACAAAACGCGGCCGCGCTTTGCCTTTACTTGACTTCCATCTGCGCGCCTTCGCCAGGCGCGACGGTTTCGAAACCGCCCTTGACGTCGGCCATCTGCGTGGCCCCCGGTTTGGACCCATGGATCCATGCCCGGTCGGTGCTGAACGAGTACAGTGGCTGATAGTCCGGAAGAGCGCTGTCCTTGAGCACCGTATTGTTGAGACTGTCGAGAATGTAAGCGCCGCTTGCAGTGCTCACCGAAAGCACGGCGTGGAAGAAACCTCGCTTGCGGTCCTGGAGAACGACGAGCGACATGCTGCGTGCCGGAATGCCGGTCCTCAGCAACGCCGTCATCTTGAGAATGGCGAAGTCCTCGCAGTCGCCGGCGCGATTGGCGAGGATTTCCGAAGGCTTCGCCCAATAGTCAAGCTTGCCGTAAACGACGCTGTCCTTCCTGTAGGCGATCAGGTGGTTGATGCCGCTGTTGATGAACGACAGTTTTTCGACAAACCCCTTGCCTTGGGCAGCCGAAACCATGGCCGCGAAGGCCGGGCTCTTGTGGTCGCAGGGACTGCCGGCGGTGCAACTGGTTATGGCCTGGTAGACCGGTGCCCAGCGCGCCGAAACCGGAAAATTGCGCATGGACAGCGCAACCGACCCGAACACGCCCGGGATAATCGACGCAGTCTGCATCGGGTCGATATCCCTGCCTTCTTGCGCCATCAAGGCGCTGGACCGGTCTTGCACGGAAACGGGATTGTAGCCGTTCAGGACCAGGCTGATCTGGTAGGCGGCGGCCGGCTGCCAGGGCTGGTACCTCCGCAGCGAAATGCCGCCGAGGCCAGGCGGCGCCTGGACCGTCCCAAGCAGTGCCGTTTCGGGCAGGAAATCCCTGATGACGGGCCCGGCAAGGGCCGGCTGCGCCGCGCCGGCCATCCCGAGCGCCAGCAGAAGCAGCTTGAGTTTTCTCTTCCCCGGAGCATTCTTTTGTTTTTTCATGACGCCCACCTTTGACCGTAGACGCTACCAATCTTGTCTCAAATTACTGGAAATGAAGGTGGATAACTTTCCCGCAAAGTGCTTTTGCTATTTTGTGTAAAATTTTATACGTATTTATACTTCTATTTACCAAGTTTTTCGCGCTAGTCGTGGCAAAGCGCCGCGCATTCCAAGCAAGATATAACTGATTATATGTTCACAGTTTACCAAGCGTAAAAAAAGTCATCGGACGCATATCCAAATATATAGAATGGATTGACGGACCGTTGCAAAGTCGAGGCGCCGCCTGTCTCTTTCCGGGAAATGCCGGAGGGGTTAAAGCTATGACGACCAGTATTGAGTTGGACAACGTTTCGAACTCGTGGGACGAGCATTCCGTCTCCAACGATCACCACGACCTGACAGCGCCGATCCAGTTGGTGGCGCAGGCCGCGCCGGCCGAGCAAGCGGCGGCGCCGGCTCAAACAGCGCCGGCAGCGGCCGAGCCTGTGCCGGTCGATGTCGGCGGCGGCGCGCCGGCGGCTGCTCCGCCAGCGGCAAATGCCCCCCACGAATACGTGGCGGACGCAAGCAACGTCGTAAAGCTTCCCGCCAACGTCTCGATCGACAACATCAAGGTCGACGGCCAGAACCTCGTGCTCGAGCAGGCGGACGGCTCGGTCATCGTCATCAAGGACGGTGCCCTGAATGTGCCGACCTTCATCATCGGCGAAGTCGAAGTGCCGCGTGTGGCCTTGATCGCCGCGCTGGAAGCGAGCCATGTCGATGTCGCCTTCGGCGCGGACGGCTCGATATCGGCGGGCCCGGGAGGTTCGACCTCGAGCGCCGGCGGCAATTTCGAACAGCCTGCCGGCGGGATCGGCGACGGCTTCGGCCTGTCGGCCCTCCTGCCACCAACGGACCTGCAATTTGGGCAGCCGGATCATCGCGAATTGTTCCCTTCTTTGGTCGACAGAGGCGTCTCCGTCGTGGCCATGTCGCTGACCAACCCTGATCAGGCGGCCAGCGAAACCGGACTCGATGGCGGCCCGCAACAATCGCCGGGCAGCGAGGCTCCGAGCAACTCCGAAACTTCTGGCGTCGGCTCGATCAGCATCGACGCACCCGATGGCATTGGCTCGATTGTCATCAATGGCACCACCGTGACCGGAGTCGGCCAGCAAATCGCGGGCGAGTTCGGATACATCACGATCCTATCCTTCGATCCTGGCACGGGTGCCATCCAGTATGACTACACCGTCACCGAGTCGGTCACGCATCCCGTTAACACGACCGGATACGACGCCAACGATACGGTTCCGGACAATTTCAGCATCACCGTCACGGATGTCGACGGCGATACGGCGAGCACGACCTTCACCGTCGCGATCATCGACGACGTGCCGACGGCGGTTGCCGACACCGACAGTACCACGGAAGGCGGCACAGCGAACGGCAACGTGATCACCGGGCTTGGTAGCGACGGCAATGCTGCCGGCGCCGACACCAAGGGCGCGGACGGCGCCGCGGTGAGCGGCGTGACGGGCGCCGGGGCAACGACGGTGGTAGGCGGCGACTTCCATGTCGTCGGCCAGTACGGCACGCTGACGCTGAACCCGGACGGCACGTATAGCTATGTCGCCAACTCCAACATCAACAACGCCTCTCCGGTGACCGACACCTTCACCTACACGCTGAAGGACGGCGACGGCGACACCTCGCAGACGACGCTGAATATCACCATTAGCGACGGGGTTGACCCGTCGGTGCTGACCAACGCGATCATCACCGTGGACGAGGCAGGGCTCGGCACCGTCAATGCCACCGGCAACGCGGCCGCGACCAATGTCGAGGACGGTAGCGGAACGGTATCGTTCCATGCCGGTTCGGACAACATCACCGGGATGGCGTTCACGTCGGTTGCCGGCATCACGGCGGACGTCAACGGGGTTGCCGGCGCCGACATCGTCTGGACGCTCGTCGGACCGACGCAGATCACCGGTTCGATCAACGGCATCGATGCCATCCATATCGACCTGGTCGCGTCGTCGCTGCCGATCCTGGCGGGCACCGACGGATCCGCCACAGTCGATGTGACGCTGCTCGACAACTTCCCGCATCCCGACGCGGGTGGGCAGAACGTCATCAACCTGACCGGCATCAATGTGGTCGCCACCGATACGGACGGCAGCCTGGCGAATGCAACGGTCCAGGTCAATGTCGTTGACGACGTGCCGACGGCCCACAATGACGGGCCGTACGCGGTCGTCGAGGATAGCGCCAGCACGGTCTCGGGCGATGTGCTTGCCAATGACGCTTCCGGCGCCGATGCCCC
>NZ_VFUR01000028.1:0-63416 GCF_006441095.1 Mesorhizobium sp. B2-5-4
AGCCTCCAAAGCAACGAAAATGGCCGCCCTCAATCCTCACAACAAGCCTCCCGCAATATTGCGCAACGGGCCCCTTGAGGGGGAGATGCCCGGCAGGGCAGAGGGGGGTGCGGCGCTGACCCAACCTCATTCAAACACGCAACGGGGAAAATAGAACGACACCACCCAGTTCGGTATGTCGACAATCTCGCTGATGCGGAGATCGCCGCAGACCGAGGCCAGCATGTAGGCTTCGACCGGGTCGATCTGGTAGTGGCCGGCGAGCAGGTCGACCATCTGGGTAACCGCTTCCTTCGCGCCACTCATCAGGTCCGGACCGATCCCCGTCGTCACCTCATAACCCTTGGCATCGAGATGCCTGGTCACCGGCCCCGGCGTGGTGAAGCGCGGCGTCTTCAGCCGCGCATCTTTCACCAAATCGAGTTTCAGCACGACATCCATCGGGCTTTCGATCGCCGTGCCGCAGACCTCGCCGTCGCCTTGCGCGGCATGGGTGTCGCCGACCGAGAACAGCGCGCCCGCCACCTCCACCGGCAGATAGAGCGTGGTGCCGGCGGCGAGATCGCGAATGTCGAGATTGCCGCCGACGCGGCGCGGCGGCACCACCGAGTGGTGGCCCATCTCGGCCAACGCATTGCCGATCGTGCCGGCGAATGGTTTCAGCGGCACGCGCGCATTTTTGCCGAACAGCGCCGGTTCGAGCGAGACGGCGTCGTATTTCCAGATGTTCAGCGCCGGCTCCTTGAAGTCGTCGGCGAGCAGGCCAAAACCCGGAATGTTCGCCGTCCAGCCGAAGCCGGACGGTTTGAACATGTCGATCGTCACCTTCAGCGCGTCGCCCGGCTCGGCACCCTCGACGAAGATCGGCCCGGTGACCGGATTGATCTGGCCAAAGTCGAGCTTGGCAATGTCGGCGGCGGTGCTATCCGGCTTCAGCTGGCCACCGCCGGCATCCAGGCACCGGAACTCGATGGTCGAGCCGGGCGCCACACGCTCAGCCGGGACAAACGAATTGTCCCAGCCGAAATGGTGATGGCGCCCGTGGATGGTGTAGTCGCAGTTATTGCACATCTTTTACGTACACATTGTCGTAGTTGATCGGGATATGGACCGGGTCGACATAGAGATTGTCGGCGCCGCCCATGCGGGCCGATTTCATGGTGAAGCGCTGCTCGTTGAAGACCGGCGCCCAGGGCGCGTCCTCCATCACCTTGTCGTAGATGGCGCTCCACATCTTGTCGCGCTCGGGGGCCTTGGCCGGGTCGACCACCGAGTCGGCCTCGGCCGCCTTGGCATCGAGATCCTTGTTGCAATACCACGACCAGTTCCAGCCGCCGGGAACCGCGCCGGCGCAACCGAGGATCGGGCCGTAGAAGTTGGACGGATCGGGGAAGTCGGCGATCCAGGCCATGCCGCCCGACCAGATCATAGGCGCGCCGGCCTTGTCGCCGCCGGCGGCAATGACGTTGGCCTGCGCCAGCGACTGGATGCTGGCCTTGATGCCGATCGCCGCCAGGTCCTGCTGGATCGCCTGGGCGATGCGCGGGTTGGGGTCGGTGTTCATGGCGAACAATTGCGTCTCGAAGCCATCGGGATGGCCGGCCTCGGCCAGAAGCGCCTTGGCCTTGGCGACGTCATAGGGATAGCCTTTGTACTCCTTGTCGTAGCCCGGCATCGACGGCGGCAGCGGCTGGTTGGCCGGCACGGCGCGACCGTTGATGATCTGGATGATGCGCGCCTTGTTGAGCGCCATGTTGACGGCCCGGCGCACCTTCACATTGTCGAACGGTGCCATGGTGGTGTTCATGGTGACGTAGCCGGTGTGCAGCTGGCCGCCTTCGACGACGCGCGCCTTCTGCTCGGGATCGGCCATAACCTCCTGGAATTTTGCCGGCGGAATGCCGTCGCCGGGCACGTCGATCTCGCCCTTCTGCAGGCGCAGCAGCGCCACGATCGGCTCCTGGCCGATCTCGAAGGTGATCTTGTCGAGATGCGGCAGGCCCTTGTGCCAGTAGTCCGGGTTGCGCTCGAAGACGATGCGCTGGCCGAGCGTCCACTCGGCCAGCTTGAAGGCGCCGGTGCCGACAGGGTGCTTGCCGAAATCGGCGCCGTATTTCTCGACCTCCTCCTTCGGCACGACATGCGAGAAGTTGATGGCCATGACGTGCAGGAAGGTGGCGTCCGGGCGGGTCAGTTCGAACTTCACCGTGTAGGGGTCGACGACGGTGACGCCGGACAACGTCCCGGCCTTGCCGGCGGCGACATCCTCATAGCCCTTGATCGAGCCGAAGAAGCCGGCGCCGGGGCTCTGCGTCTTCGGATTGGTGACGCGGTCGAGCGAATATTTGACGTCGTCGGCGGTCATCTCGCGGCCATTGTGGAACTTCACGCCATGGCGCAGCTTGAAGGTGAAGGTCTTGCCGTCGGGCGAAATCTCGTAGCTCTCGGCGAGGTCGGGCTTGAGGTTGGTGGTGCCGGGCTCGTAGTCCATCAGCCCGTCGAACAGGCTCTTGATCATCGACCAGTTCTGCCAGTCATAGCCGATCGCCGGATCGAGGGTCGCGACGTCGTCCTTGTAGGTGACGGTGATGGCGCCGCCCTGCTTGGCGTTGGGATCGATCGTGTCCTCGGCCCGGGCGCTCGTCATGCCAAGCATCAGCGCCAGCGCCGATGCGGCCAGGGTCGATGCGAGAAACTTTTTCATTGTTATGTTCCCTTTCTCTGTTTGTGTTCTTGGTTTCATCCGAGCCTGATGCTCATCTCAGTTTGATACGGGGATCGATGAAGGGCGCGATGATGTCGGCCAGGAGGTTGCCGAGCACGATGGCGAAGGCCGAGACCAGGGTGACGCCCATGATGATCGGGATGTCGACGCGCTGGATGGCTTGCCACGCCAGCTGACCGATGCCGGGCCAACCGAACACGCTTTCGACGACGACGATGCCGCCCATGAAAATGCCGATGTCGATGCCGATCATGGCGATGACCGGCAGGATGGCGTTGGGCAGAGCATGGCGGAAGATGATGGCGCCGCGCGCCAGACCTTTCGCACGCGCGGTGCGCACATAGTCCTGGCGCAGCACGTCGATCATCGACGAGCGCATCATGCGTGCGTACCAGCCGGCACCGAGAATGCCTATGGTCAGCGAGGGCAGCACGAGGTGGCGCCAGGTGCCGTAGCCGCCGATCGGGAACCAGCTGAGCCGTACGGCAAAGACATAGAGCAGCAGCAGACCGACGACGAATTGCGGCGCCGAGACGCCGACGAAAGAGGCGACCATCAAGGTCTGGTCGGTCGCGGTGCCGCGCTTGACGGCGGCGACCAGGCCCATGGATAGGCCGATCAGCAATTCGCACAAAATGGCGCCGAGCATCAGAAGCAGGCTCGCCGGCAGCCGCGAGACGATGAGCTCGGTCACCTCGGAGCGCTGGATATAGGAGCGGCCGAGATCGCCGCTGACGAGCTTGGTCAGATAGTGCCAGTACTGGACGATGAAGGGCTGGTCGAGGCCGAGCTGCTGGCGGATGTTCTCGACCGTCTGCGGCGTAGCGCTGCGGCCGGCGATCTGGCGCACCGGATCGGCGGGCAGGAGATAGAGCAGCGCGAAAGTGATCAGCGAGACGCCGAGCAGGATCAGCAGCGACTGGATCAGGCGGCGGCCGAGATAGGCGATCATGCCCGGCCCCTCTGTGTCGGGTCGAGGATGTCGCGCAGCGCATCGCCGATCAGGTTGAAGGCCAGCGCCAGCGCCAGGATCGCGGCGCCGGGGAAGAACACCAGCCAGGGTGCGGCCTGAAAGTAGGTCTGGTTCTCGAAGATGATGTTGCCCCAGGACGCCGTCGGCGGCTGCACGCCGATGCCGAGGAAGGAGAGCGTGGCTTCGAGCAGCACGGTGGTCGAGATGCCGAGCGTGCCCCAGACGATGATGGTCGGCAGGAGATGCGGCAGTATGTGGCGAAACAGGATGCGCGGCGCGCTCGCCCCGATGGTGCGCTCGGCATCGATGAACTCGCGTTCGGCGAGCGAAGACGTTTCGGTGTAGATGACGCGGGCGGTCTGCACCCAGTTGACCAGGGCGATGACCATCGCAACGATCCACAGGCTGGGCTGGAATACCGCCGCCAGGCAGATGGCGAGCAGAAGCGCGGGAAAGGCCATCATCAAATCGGTGAAGCGCATCAGCGCGCTGCCCATCCAGCCGCGGAAATAGCCCGCGGTGACGCCGACAAGCGTGCCGATGAACAGCGCCACGCCATTGGCGACGATGCCGATGATCAGCGAGGTGCGCGCACCATAGAGGATGCGGGTCAACAGGTCGCGCCCGAGCAGGTCGGTGCCCAGCCAGAATTTTGCGCTCGGCGGCAAGGGCGAGCCCTCGATGGTCAGGCCGTCGAACATTTGCTCGTTGGGATCATAGCCGGTCAGCCACGGCGCCAGGATCGCGCCCGCGACGACGACGGCGACGATGACCAGGCCGAGCAGCGCCAGGCGGCGCTTGACCAGCCGGCGCCAGATGCCGGCGCGCGGCTTGGCCGGCATGCGCCCGGCCGTGAGATCAGGCGCGATGGGACTGGTCATCGCCGCTCTCTTTCCCGGTCTTGGCCTCTCCCGTTACTTCCTCGGTCATCGCCACGATACGGCGCGCGGCGTCCTCGACGCTGATCTGCCAGCTCATTGCCAGCGAGCGCAGCTGCGCATAGGCGCGGTCGTCGCCGCCGCCTTTCGACAAGGCGGAGACAGCCCGCACGATGGTCTGGCGTTCGGCGACTCGCTGGCGCAATGCGGAAATTTCGCCGGCTAAATGTTTTCTCGCCTCGAACCCCTGGCGTGCGATGAGCAGCGCGCTGTAGACGCCGGCATTGCCGACCGGCTTCAGGAGCTGGGCGTCGGCCTTGTGCGACAGCGCCCATTCTATGCGGCCGGGCGCCTCGGAGCCGATCAACGCCACCAGCGGCATCGGCGCCTCGCCCGGCTTCCAGGGGAATTGCTCGTCGAAACCGAGATCGGCGTCGAAGAAGACGAAGTCCGCAGCCAGCGCCTCCGGCGCCAGTTCCGGCCAGCAGTCGACGGTGACCAGGCCGATAGCCGACAATTGCCTGGTGATCGCCTGTACCGTCGGGTGCGGGCGATGCAGGACGAAGGCCCTGGCGCCGCCAAGATTGGGGATGCGCGGGGTCCGGGTCACGACACCACCCGCAGGCGCGGCCGCCCGAATGTTTTTGCGGGGTCGTAGCGCGACAGATAGGGGTCCGGCGCGACCTCGTCCTCGCGGCTGACGACTTCGAAGAACCCGTCCGCGATCCGGCCGATGATGACAGGCAGCGTGGCGTGCTGGGAATGCGCGTCGATGGCGATCGGGCCGAGCCGGGTGGAGAAGCGCCGCTCGGCGAAGATTTTTGAAAATTCCGCCGGACCGGCGTCGGGATTACGCGACAGCACATCGGCCATCACTTGCACCGAGGCATAGGCGGAGGCTTCGAATGAGGACGCGAAGGCGGCCGGCCTTGGCGCGAAATAAGGCCCGACCGACAGATGGCCCCTGCCCGTTTCCCCGATCGCCGGCAGTTCACCCTCGGTGAGGTTGCAGGAGATCACCGGGCAAGACTCAGGACTGAAAGCCGCATCCTCGCCCGCCAGATCACGATAGGCCGCCAGGAAGGCATAGGACGAGGTGCCGATCAGATTGTTGAGGATGAAATTGGGGCGCGTCGCCCGGATCTCGGCGATCAGCCGCGACACGTCGGTCTCGCCGATGCGCAGATAGCGCTCGCCCAAAACCTTGCCGCCGGCGTCGGCGATCAGGTCGCGCGCCACGCGGTTCATCTCCCAGCCCCAGATATAGTTCGAGCCGAGCAGAAAACCGTTGGCACCGAAGCGCGGCACGACATGGGCCAGCAGCGGCACCAGATGCTGGTTGGGGCAGGCATGCATGTAGACGACATGCTCGTTGGCCTCGAAACCCTCATAGGGGCAGGCATACCAGAGCATGCCGCCGGCCTTTTCCAGCACCGGAATCGTCTCCTTGCGGCTCCATGAGGTGACGCAGCCGACGACGTGGCGCGCGCTGCTGGTCCTGAAAATGTCCTCGCACAGCGTCGCGTAGCGATCGGCATTGCTTTGCGGATCGCGCTCAACCGGCACCAACTCGATGCCCGAGCTCCTGTCGGCATTGATGTCGGCGATGGCGCGCATGGCGCCGATGCGGCACGCATCGGAAACGAGCTGATAGCTCCCGGAGCGGGAATAGAGGATGCCGATCTCGATGCGCCGTTTCAAACAGAACCCCAGAAATGACAATGCCCCGCAGCCAGCGCCGGGAAAGGCGAGGCATACGAGGCATGTTTGCCGCCCGGCGATCAGAGCCGGTATTTGCCTTAGCGTATTCGGTCCGGCGGCTCAGTCAAGCCCTCAACGCCATCCGCGTCAAACACCGAGTGTCCGGCCATCGCTGGTTCCCGCGAAATCCGCTGTCGCTATTTGGCCGCCGGCCTGTGTTGGCGGGCATAGGCCACGCAAGCATCCACGGTGCTGACACAAAGCGCGTCGCGCTTGTTCGGCAGGTTGTTGTCGCCGGCGTAGACAACTTCGGCGACGCGGCCGTCGACCATGCGGACCTGCGTGTCGCAGTAACCGCCGGGAGCGACATTGACGGAACCGCCGACCGTCGGGATCGCCCCCACGGCCAAGGCAGGAACGACGACGCTGAGATTGCCGCGCTGGACGACACGCTTATAGGTCCAGATCTGCCCGGACTGGCCGACATTCGCGGTGGCGGTCGGAAACCCCGCGCACATTCGAACGTCGGCTTCGCTGAGGCCGACCATCTCCTTGCGAGCCGCCGCCGCGGTGGGATCGACCTTGGTCATGCGCGACGTGTCGTCGGGAACGAGGCAGGAAGACTGGACGACGACGATGAGGCCAGAAAGAGCAAGCTTTCGAATACAGGGAAATGTCATACCGATTAGTTGAGATCGCGTGGCGCCCGGCCGCCCTCTCTACCTAGGCAAGCAGACCGCCGGATCAACCCGCACGCCTTCACGAAAAGGTGGCTGAGCAAACCGCGGAGCTTTTTGCACTTCCGCTCGCCATGGATGAACCCGCCGGACGAAGGACGTCCATCATTTCCGGGCGATGTCCTCGAAGCGCGTCCTGTGCTCCCTTCCCCGGAATTTTTGAGAGAATATTTCCGGCTTCGCCGAGAATGGCGAAACGTGTTCTTTGATAAAATCGATAGAATTTCTGACGATGTGATCAAGGCTGGGCAATCCGCCTTGCTGCCATGACTTCACAACCGCAGAGATCAATCATGTCCGACTTCAACACCAGTTCGTCTTTTTCCCCCAGGTCAACCCTGAACCGCCGCAGCGGCCTGGCTCTGCTGTTCGCCTCGGCTGTCGCGATCGGCAGCCTGATGGCACCGCATGCGTCGTTCGCCGAGGACAAGAAGGCAATCAAGGTCGGCATCATCAGCGGCGAGGACGAGGATGTCTGGCGCGTCGTGGTCGCCAAAGCCGCCGAGAAGGGCCTGAGCATCGAGACCGTGGTGTTCAACGACTACACCCAGCCCAACGAGGCGCTGGAGCGCGGCGAGATCGACGCCAACGCCTTCCAGCACCAGCCTTATCTCGATAACCAGATCAAGACGCAGGGCTACCATATCGTACGCGTCGGCTATACCGGCGTGTGGCCAATCGGCCTCTACTCAAAGAAGTACAAAAAGGTCGCGGACCTGCCGGAGGGCGCGGTGATCGGCCTGCCGAACGACCCGTCCAACGAAGGCCGGGCGCTGCGCGTGCTGCAGAATGAGGGCGTGATCAAGTTGAAGGACGGCACCGGCATTCTCGCCACCACCGCCGACATCGCCGAAAATCCCAAGAAGGTCGAGATCAAGGAACTCGACGCCGGCATCGTCGGCCGTTCGGTCGAGGACCTCGACGCCGCCGTGGTCAACACCGACTGGGCGCTGAAAAGCGGCCTGACGCCGGAAAACCGCATCGCCCAGGAGCCTATCGCAGACAATCCCTACCGTAACTTCATCGCGGTGAAGGCCGGCAACGAAAACGAGGCCTGGGTGAAGACGCTGGTGGCGTCCTACCAGAACGACGCGGTCAAGGCCGAGTTCGACAAGGTCTACAAAGGCACAGGCCTCAGCGCCTATTAAGACCATCCGGGCACTGATGTGCCTTTGACTGGGACAGCGGTCCGCGCAATGCGCGGGCCGCGATCGTATTTTCAGGATCCGCCTATGAACCAGCATTTCACCGCAACCACAGAGCCCGGGGATCAGGCCGCTACACAGGACGTGGTGCGGCTTGTCGACCTGAAGCGCCGTTTCGGCGCGACGGCGGCGCTCGACGGCATTTCCTTGACAGTGCGCAAGGGGGAAATCCTCGGCATTATCGGCCGCAGCGGCGCCGGCAAATCGACGCTGATCCGCTGCCTGAACGGGCTGGAGCGTCCCGATTCCGGCGAGGTCTTCATCGAGGGCCGCGAGATCAGCCGGCTTGGCGAGCGCGAGCTGCAGCCGCTGCGGCGGCGCATCGGCATGATCTTCCAGCATTTCAACCTGCTGTCGGCCAAGACGGTCGAGGACAATGTGGCACTGCCGCTCAAGATCGATGGCCGGCCGAAGGCGGTGCGGCTGAAGCGAGCGGCAGAACTGCTCGATCTCGTCGGCCTGTCGGAGAAGGCGAAAGCCCATCCGTCGTCGCTGTCCGGTGGCCAGAAGCAGCGTGTCGGCATTGCCAGGGCGCTTGCCGCGCGGCCAGCGCTACTTCTGTCGGACGAGGCGACCTCGGCGCTCGACCCGGAGACGACCCGCTCCATCCTTGCCTTGCTGAAAGATATCAACCGGCGGCTCGGCCTGACGATCCTGCTGATCACCCATGAGATGGAGGTGATCCGCTCGATCGCCGACCGTGTGGCGGTGATCGACGCCGGGCGCATTGTAGAGGAAGGGCCAGTCTGGTCGGTGTTCGCCGATCCACGTTCCGAGATCACCCGCAGCCTGCTCGGCGCCATCCGCCCGCAGCTTCCGCCGGAGCTGGCGGCGCGGCTGCTGCCGGCGGGCGGCACCGAAACGATCTTGCGCGTCGACGTGGCAGGCGAGGCCGCGCGGGCGCCGCTGCTGTCCGACCTCGCCGCCGCCGTGCCCGGTGCTTTTCGCCTCATCCATGGCGGCATCGACCATATCCAGCAACAGCCGGTGGGAACGCTGTTCCTCTCCATTCCCGGCAATCACGCAAGCCACCTCGCAGAAGTGATCACATTCCTGAAGTCCCGCCAGGCGCGGGTGGAGGTACTTGGCCATGTCGCCGATCCTGTTTGAGCTTCTGTTGCGATCGATCTGGGAGACGGTGCTGATGACGGCCGCCTCCGGCCTGATTTCCCTGGTCTGCGGCCTGCCGCTCGGGCTGGCGCTGATTGCCACCGAACGCGGCGGCATTGCCGAAAGCCCGTGGGTGAACCGCGTGCTCGGCGCCGTCATCAACGGCTTCCGCTCGGTGCCCTTCATAATCCTTCTGGTGGCGCTGATCCCGGTGACACGGCTGATCGTCGGCACGTCGATCGGCACATGGGCGGCGATCGTGCCGCTGTCGATCGCCGCCACGCCCTACTATGCGCGCATCGCCGAAGTGTCGCTGCGCGAGGTCGACCACGGCCTGATCGAGGCGGCGCGCGCCATGGGCGGCAACCGCTGGACGATCATCCGCGAGGTGCTGGTGCCGGAAGCGCTGCCTGGCATCGTCGCCGGCTTCACGGTGACGCTGGTCACACTCATCGGCGCCTCGGCGATGGCGGGCGCCATCGGCGCCGGCGGGCTGGGCGACCTCGCCATCCGCTACGGCTATCAGCGGTTCGAGACGTCGGTGATGATCGCCGTGGTGATCGTGCTGATCATCCTGGTCTGCGGCATCCAGTGGGTGGGTGACCGGCTGGTGGCGAGACTGGATCGGCGGGAGTGATGAGCCGGCTGAACGTTGACCGGAGCCTTCCCAATTTTCGTCATACCAGGGCGGAGCAGCCGCGAAGCGGCGTCGCGGAGACCCTGGTATCCATGCCGGGACCTCGACCGAAAGTGCAGCGGATCAGGTTCTGCGCCGTTGCAACGCTCTGAGGTCGCGGCATGTATCTCGGGTCTGCGCCGCGTCGCTACGCTCCTTGCTCCGCCCGCGGATGACGAAGACGTTTCGGCTAATCGCCAAGGCAATCCATCGACGCAACCGGGCTAGCCTCTCAATCTTATCCCTTCCGGGTCGAAGAATGGCATCGGCGCGACGACCGCGCGTACTGGCTTGCCGTCTATGTCGATGCTGAGTCCGGTTCCGACCGAGGTGAACGGCAACCGCAAATGCGCTGTCTTTCCGATCGTCGGAGACGGAAACGACATGTGCTGCGGCGATCACGGCGCGGTGAGAAACGGCACAAGGATCGACAGTTTTAGCCGGCGCGTTGCTTTTCCGTTGCTTCGCGATCGACGACTCCTGCCGACAGCACGACGCCGAATTTTTCCCAGGCTTGCCGTGGAGTATAGTACCCCAGGGCCACATCGCGCAGCACCTGATCGGCATCGCGCTCACGCGGATCGCCATAGCCGCCACCGCCCGGCGTGCCGACGCGGACGCGGTCCCCGGCCTTCAGCGGAATGTCCTGCTCCTTGGAGAGGTGCGGCGGTATGTGCTGCTCGCCATTGCGGAAGACGATCACCCTGTTGGGCTCGCCATCCCCACCGCCAAGGGCGCCCTGCGGGCCGAAGCGGCCATGGTCCATGACGAAGGAGGCACGCGCCTCGCCGCGCAGGATCTCGACCTCGTAGGCGAGGCCAAAACCGCCGCGATGCTTGCCGGCGCCGCCCGAGCCTTCGCGCAAGGCATAGTGCCGGTAAAGCACCGGAAAGGCCTGCTCCATGATCTCGACCGGCGGCGACTTGGAGATGCCGATGGTCGAGCAGCCATTGGTGAGGCCGTCATGGCCTGAATTGCCGCCATAGCCGCCGCCGGAAATCTGGTACATGACGTAGTCGCGGCCGCGCGCGGGATCGTTGCCGCCGAGCGCGAAATTGCCGCTGGAGCCGGCTGGAGCCGCCGTCACCTTGTCCGGCAACGCCTGTACCATGGCCGCGAACACCGCCTCGGCGATGCGCTGCGACACCTCGGCCGCACAGCCCGATACGGGGCGCGGATACTTGGCGTCGAGGAAGGTGCCTTCCGGCCGCGTGACGATCAGGGGCTCGAAAGCGCCGGCGCTGATCGGCACATCGGGGAAGATGTGGCGCATGGCGAGATAGACCGAGGACAGGGTGGTCGCCAGCACGCTGTTCATCGGCCCCGCACAGGGCTTTGACGACCCTGAAAAGTCGAAAGTCAGCGTGTCGCCCTTCTTGTCGACGGCGAGCGCGATGGTCAGCGGTTCGTTGACCACCCCGTCGGAATCGACAAAGGCCTTGGAGCGGTAGGTGCCGTCGGGAATGGCCGCTATGTTGGCGCGCATCTGTTCGGCGGCACGGCGGCGCAGTTCGGCGATCGCTTCGACAACCGTTTCATCCCTGTAACGATCCAGGATTCCATTGAGCCTGTCCTGGCCGATCAGCAGCGCGGCGGCCTGCGCCCGGATGTCGCCGATGCGCTGGTCGGCAACCCGGATGTTGGAGCAGATGATGGCGTAGATTTCGGGATCGAGCACGCCCTTCTTGAACAGCTTTACCGGCGGCAGCCGCAGGCCCTCCTGCTCGACCGCGGTGGCCGAGGCCGAAAAGCCGCCCGGCACCGAACCGCCAATGTCGGGCCAATGGCCTGTGTTCGACAACCAGCAGAAGATCTTTTCACCCCGATAGACCGGCATGACGAAGCGCACATCCATCAGATGCGTGCCGCCGAGATAGGGGTCGTTGACGATATAGATGTCGCCCGGCTCAGGCGGCAGGCAGCGGCCATCGGCGATCATCTCGATCACCGTCCTGGTCGAATATTGCATGACGCCGACAAACACCGGCAGGCCCTGGCTGCCTTGTGCGATCAGCGAGCCATCGACGGCCGAATAGATGCCGTCCGAGCGGTCATTGGCCTCGGCGATCACCGGCGAGAAAGCGGCGCGGGAAAAGGTCAGGTCCATCTCGTCGCAGACCTGCTGCAACGCGGCCTGGAGAACCGAAAGGGTAATGGCGTCGAGCTTCATTTCAGGCCTCGCCAATGTCGATGATGATGTTGCCGTCGGCGTCCGATCGCGCGCGGTCGCCGGGTTCGAGCACGGTCGTCGCGTCCATCTGTTCGAGGATCGCCGGGCCTTCGATGACCGCGTCGAGCGGCAGCTTTTCCCTGATATACACCGGCGTGTCATGCCAGCGCCCGCCATACCAGACCGGCCTGATCTCGCGCCGCGCCTCGTCGAGCGTCTTTGCCCGCCCGACCGGATCGATCAGGCGTGACAAGTCGATCGCCGGACGCACGCCGGTGACCGAGGTGTTGAGGTTGACGAGATTGGCGCGGATTTCCGGCAGCTCCACCTTGAAGCGGGCGAAATAGGCTTTTTCGAACAGGGACTGCAATTCGTGCCGGGTTACCGACGAGGACGGCAACGGCACGTTGATGATGTGGGTCTGGCCGACGAATTGCATGTCGGTGGAGTGGGTGACGCGGATCGTTTCCGGCCTCACCGCTTCCTTGGCAATCAGCGCCTCGCCTTCGTTACGGTGCCGTTCCAATACTCGGTGGAGCTGGCTTTCATCAAGCACGGCCACGGGTTGGTTGATGGTGTTGACGAAGTCATGGCGCAGATCGGCGACGACGCAGCCGAGCGCATTGGTGATGCCGGGACGCGCTGGCACCAGCACTTTGGGCAGGCCGAGTTCGCGCGCGAGCGCCGTCGCATGCAGCGGCCCGGCGCCGCCGAAGGCGAACAGCGCGAAATCGCGGGGATCATGGCCGCGCGATACCGAGACCATGCGGATGGCGCCGGCCATCTTCATATTGCCGAGCCTGAGCACCGCGCCCGCCGCCTCGACACCCGACAGGCCCGTCGCCTTGCCGATCCTGTCCTCGAAGATGCCGGTGACGCGCTCTGATGTGACCGGATTGTCGACGGCGAGCAGCTTCTTCGGCGCCAGCCTGCCGAGCACCAGATTGGCGTCGGTGATCGTCGGCTCGGTCCCGCCGCGCCCGTAGCAGATCGGGCCGGGATTGGCGCCCGCACTTTCCGGACCGACCTGGATTAGGCCGGCCGCGTCGACGCGGGCGATCGAGCCGCCGCCGGCGCCGACCGTGTGCACCGCCACCATCGGCACATGGATCGGCATGGCATATTCGATCTCGATCTCGTTCGAGACAGCCGGTTCGGCGTTGCGGATCAGCGCCACGTCGGTCGAGGTGCCGCCCATGTCGTAGGTGACGAGATTTTCGAAGCCGGCGCGCTTGCCCGTATAGGCGGCGGCGATGACGCCGGAGGCGGGGCCCGACATGACCGTCTTGGCCGATTCACGTGTGACGAAGCGCGCCGAGATCATGCCGCCATTGCCATTCATGATGAGAAAATCGCGGGCATAGCCCTTGTCGGCCAATTCCGTGCGCAGACGCTCGACATAGCGCTCCAGGATCGGCTGCACCGAGGCGTTGACCGAGGCGGTGACGCCGCGCTCGAATTCGCGCGCTTCGGACAACAGCGCGTGGCCCGTGGTGATGTAGCCGTTCGGCCAGAATTCGGCGGCGATTTCGGCGGCGCGGCGCTCATGCGACGGGTTGGCGTAGGAATGCAGAAAATGGATGACGAGGGATTCGCAGCCGGCCGCGATCAGCGCCTTTACCGCCTCGCGCATCTCCGCCTCATCAAGCGGCGTGCGGACGACGCCTGATGCCTCGACGCGTTCGGACACCTCCAGGCGCAGATTGCGCGGGATGACCGGAACGAACGTGCCCGTCATGCCGTAGGGTTGCGGCCGCGTGCGCCGCCCAAGCTCGATCACGTCGCGAAAACCGCGCGTGGTGATCATGCCGGTTTTGGCCAGCCGGCGCTCCAGCACCGCATTGGTGGTGGTGGTCGTGCCATGCACGATGAGGTCGATGCCGTCGATCGGAAAGCCGGTGGCGCCGAGCGCCGAAACCACGCCAAAGGCCTGGTTGTCGACCGTGGTCGGGGTCTTGGCCAGATACACCTTGCCACCGTCCTTGCCGTCGATCAGGAGCAGGTCGGTGAAAGTTCCGCCGACATCGATGCCGGCGACGACGCTGCCCAGGGAATCCGGCGGCTGCACCGAAAAATTCTCTTTCATTATCGAAACCCGAAATGCTGGGACTACGGATATGCCACAGTTTGGAAAGGTGTTTTACGGCGGCATCTTGACGCAAATATCGTTTGTATACTAATAAATTCCGGACACAAGAGCTTACCGCTTCGGTAGCGTGCATGGCACGCCGGAACCTGAATGGTTCGGGCGCGCACGGGAAAGTTTGGCGCCCGCGTCTGTAACTGGGCGAGAAGGTTGGAATTGATGAACACCACGCCCGCGTTCAACACCGCTGAAGCCCGCCCGCTGCAGTTTCCGATTCCGGCCAATGTCTATGCCGAGACGGTCGTCTCGGTGAAGCACTACACCGACCGGCTGTTCTCGTTCCGCATCACGCGCCCGCAGTCGCTGCGCTTCCGCTCGGGCGAGTTCGTGATGATCGGCCTGCCCAATGCCGAGAAGCCGGTATATCGCGCCTACTCCGTCGCCAGCCCGGCCTGGGACGAAGAGCTGGAATTCTTCTCGATCAAGGTGCCGGACGGCCCGCTGACCTCGGAACTGCAGAAGATCCAGGTCGGCGACACGGTCATCATGCGCCAGAAGTCGACCGGCACGCTGGTTGTCGACGCGCTGACCCCGGCCAAGCGCCTGTTCATGATCTCGACGGGCACCGGCATCGCGCCCTTTGCCAGCCTGCTGCGCGATCCCGACACCTACGAGAAATTCGATCAGCTGATCCTGACCCACACCTGCCGCGACAATGCCGAGCTGATCTACGGCCAGGAACTGGTGGCGGCGCTCGAAAGCGACCCGCTGATCGGCGAGCTGACCACTGGGCGCGTCACGCTCTACAATTCGACGACCCGCGAAGAGTCGGCGTGCATGGGCCGCATCACCGCGCTGATCGGTTCCGGCAAGTTCTACAGCGACCTCGGCATCGAAAAGCTCAATCCCGAAACCGACCGCATCATGATCTGCGGCTCGATGCACATGCTGAAGGACATCAAGGAGCTGGCCGAAAGCCTCGGCTTCCACGAGGGTTCGCTCAGCCATCCCTCAAGCTTCGTCGTCGAGCGGGCCTTCGTCGGCTGAGACCAGCGCGTCTCCCGGAAACCTGATTTTGACCTTCCGGTCAAAAATCAGCTGCTTTCGCGGCCTTTTTCAGCTATCCCTCGCCTGAGGACTCGTGAAGCGCGGCTTCGCGGGTTATCGTCGTGCGTGTCGCCCAAAAGTGTCTAGGTTTTGGGAGAACGATGCGCACCAAGAGCGCACGCCGCTGAACGAAAGGGCAGGAGATGAGCAGCACAATCCGCGAAGCCGATCTTGGCACCAAGGTGACGCCGCTGCCGGCACGCGCAGCCGCCAATACGCCGGTGCCGCTGGACCATCACATCGCGCGCAATCCGGGCCTGAAACTCGACCTCGGTTTTCTGGAATCGGTGCGTAGCGTCAACCGCTCGGCGCTGGAGCGCCGCGTCGCCAGCCTGACCAAGCGGCGCTCGATCAAGGCCGACAACCAGGCCGCCTGGCTGCTGCGGGCGATCGCCTGCATGGACCTGACGACGCTCAACTCCAACGACACCGAGGAGCGGGTGCGCCGGCTCTGCGCCAAGGCGATCAACCCGCTGCGCCGCGACATCATGGAAGGCCTCGGCATTGCGGGCGAATCCATCCGGCCGGCCGCCGTCTGCGTCTACCATCCCTTCGTCGCCACGGCGGTCGACGCCGTGCGCGGCACCGGCATCCACGTCGCCGCCGTCTCCACCGCGTTCCCGCATGGTCTGGCGCCGCTGTCGACCCGGCTGCAGGAGATCGAGGCCTCGGTGAAGGACGGAGCCGGCGAGATCGATGTCGTCATTCCGCGCGGCCTGGTGTTCGGCGCCAAGTGGCGCGAGCTTTATAACGAAATCGTTTCGATGCGCGCCGCCTGCGGTGACGCGCATCTGAAGGTCATTTTGGGAACCGGCGATCTCGCCACGCTGCGCAACGTCATGCTTGCCTCGATGGTGGCGATGATGGCGGGCGCCGATTTCATCAAGACCTCGACCGGCAAGGAAAGTGTCAACGCCACATTGCCCGTCGGGCTTGCCATGGTGCGCGCCATCAGGGCCTATTTCGAGGAGACCGGCTATCTCATCGGCTTCAAGCCGGCCGGCGGCATTTCCACCGCGAAAGTGTCGCTCGACTGGCTGGTGCTGATGAAGGAGGAGCTCGGCCGGCCGTGGCTGGAACCGGAGCTGTTCCGCTTCGGCGCCTCAAGCCTGCTGACCGACATCGAGCGCCAGCTCGAGCATCATCTGACCGGGCATTATTCGGCCAATCATCGCCACGCGATGGCCTGAGGCAAGCGAGGCTTTGAACGTGGAGCCATACGCAACGCCTGCCCTGACAACTATCTGGAGCGCGTCATGAACATTCTCGAACGCTATCACGCCATGGAATACGGCCCGGCGCCGGAAGCTCGTAATGAGGCGGACGCCTGGTTCGCGGCGCGCGATTTCGGCAAGGCGCTGTTCATCGGCGGCGATTGGAAGGCGGCGAGCGGCGGCAAGACCTTCGACACCAGCGAGCCATCTTCCGGCAAGCTGCTGGCCAAAGTCTCCGACGCCAATGCCGCCGATATTGACGCCGCGGTTTCCGCAGCAGCCAAGGCGCTGCCGAAATGGAGCGCCAGCACCGGCTACCAGCGCGCGAAAGCGCTCTACGCCATCGGCCGCGCCATGCAGCGCCACCAGCGCCTGTTCGCGGTGCTGGAGACAATCGACAACGGCAAGCCGATCCGCGAAAGCCGCGACATCGACGTGCCGCTGGCGATCCGCCATTTCATCCATCATGCCGGCTGGGCGCAGGCGCTGGACCGGGATTTTCCCGGCCACAAGAGTGTCGGCGTCGTCGGCCAGATCATCCCGTGGAACTTTCCGCTGCTGATGCTGGCCTGGAAGATCGCGCCGGCGCTTGCGGCGGGCTGTACCGTGGTGCTGAAGCCCGCCGAATTCACGCCACTCACCGCCATCTTGTTCGCCGAGATATGCGAACGCGCCGGTGTGCCGAAGGGCGTCGTCAATATAGTCCAGGGCGGTCCGGAAGCCGGTGCTGCGATCGTCAATCACCCCGGCATCCAGAAGATCGCCTTCACCGGCTCGTCCGAGGTCGGCAAGATCATCCGCAAGGCCACGGCGGGGTCAGGGAAAAAACTGTCGCTGGAGCTCGGCGGCAAGTCGGCCTTCATCGTCTTCGAGGACGCCGATCTCGACAGCGCCGTGGAAGGGCTGGTCGACGGCATCTGGTTCAATCAGGGCCAGGTCTGCTGCGCCGGTTCGCGCCTGCTGGTGCAGGAAGGCATCGCCGACGCCTTGATCGCCAAGGTCAAGGTCAGGATGAGCCGACTGCGTGTCGGCAGCCCGCTCGACAAGAACACCGATATCGGCCCGCTGGTCGACCTGACCCAGCTCGACCGCGTCAAGGGACTGATCGCCGAGGGCGCCAGGCAGGGCGCCGTCTGCTGGCAGCCCGATGCAACGCTGCCGTCGTCGGGTTACTATCATCTGCCGACGCTCGCCACTGGCGTTTCGCCGGCTAATATCCTGGCGCAGGAAGAAGTGTTCGGGCCTGTGCTCGCCACCATGACCTTCCGCAACACCGAGGAAGCGATCGAGCTCGCCAACAACACGCGCTATGGCCTGGCGGCCTCGGTGTGGAGCGAGAACGTCAATCTTGCCCTCCATGTGGCGCCGCAGCTGAAGGCCGGCGTGGTCTGGGTCAACGGCACCAACATGTTCGACGCCGCCTGCGGCTTCGGCGGCTATCGCGAAAGCGGCTTCGGCCGCGAAGGCGGGCGCGAGGGCATGTTCGAATATCTCGCGGCGAAACTGCCGCTCGGCCCGGTCATCAAACCGGCGACATCCTCCGCGCAGCCCGTCGAGCAGGCCGATGGCGTGGCAATCGACCGCACGGCAAAGCTGTTCATCGGCGGCAAGCAAGTGCGCCCCGACGGCAATTACTCGATTGCCGTCGCGACGGCCAAGGGCAAACTCGCCGGCGAAGTCGGGCTCGGCAGCCGCAAGGATATCCGCGATGCGGTTTCGGCCGCCCGCGCCTGCAAGAGCTGGCCGGAGGCGACCGCTTATAACAGATCCCAGGTGCTTTATTACCTGGCCGAGAACCTTTCCGGCCGCGCAAACGAGTTTGCCGCCCGCCTCACCGAACTGACCGGGGCCAATGCCAAGGCCGCGCGCGACGAGGTGGAGCTCTCGATCGAACGGCTGTTTCTCTATGCCGGCCTCGCCGACAAGTTCGAGGGCCGTGTCCACCAGCCGCCGGCCCGAGCCGTGACGCTGGCGCTGCATGAGCCGGTCGGTGTCGTCGGCATCGTCGCGCCGGACAATCAGCCCCTGCTCGGCTTCGTCTCGCTGGTCGCGCCGGCGCTGGCCATGGGCAACACGGTGATCGCCGTGCCATCCGAGCGCTATCCGCTGCTCGCCACCGATCTCTATCAGGTCATCGAATATTCCGACGTGCCGGCCGGCGCCATCAACATCGTAACCGGCCGCAGCGCCGAACTTGCCGGCGTGCTGGCCAAGCACGACGACGTCGACGGGCTCTGGCTGTTCACTGACGCCGAGACCTGCGCCAAGGCGGAAGCCGACTCCATCGGCAACCTCAAGCGCGTCTGGAGCGGCAATGGCCGCAGCCTCGACTGGGCCTCGGAAGAAGCCGCCGGCGATGCCTTGCTGCGCCGCGCCATCGAGGTGAAGAATGTCTGGGTGCCTTACGGGGACTGATGTTTGCGGTTGGTGATCGCGTTCGGGCTTGACGACCGAACATATGTTCTTTAACGAGAAAAAACATCTTTATCAGTGAACTGGCACAGGCCGGACGATCGCGCCTGACTGGCACATGACGCCTTCGCCGGCCGCCGATAAAGGCAATTGACCCAAGCAGGCGAGGAAAAGATATGGCGGATCTGGCAGGCAAGGTCGTTGTCATCACGGCGGCGGCGCAAGGCATCGGCAAGGCAAGCGCGCTGGCCTTCGCCAAGGCCGGCGCCACCGTCCATGCCACCGACATCAACGAGACGCTGCTGGCGGAACTCGCCAAGGCCTCCGGCATCAAGACCCGCAAGGTCGACGTACTCAACGACGAGGCGGTCAATGCCGCCTTTGCCGAGATCGGCGCCGTCGATGTGCTGTTCAACTGCGCCGGTTTCGTCCATTCGGGCTCGATCCTGGAGATGAAGGACACCGATCTCGATTTCGCCTTCAATCTCAATGTACGCGCCATGATCCGCACCATCCGGGCGGTACTGCCCGGCATGCTGGAGCGCGGCGACGGATCGATCATCAACATGGCTTCGCTCGCCAGTTCGACCAAGGGCGTGCCGAACCGCTTCGCCTATGGCGTCACCAAGGCGGCGGTCATCGGCCTGACCAAGGCGGTCGCCGCCGACTATGTCGGCAAGGGCATACGCTGCAACGCCATTTGCCCCGGCACCGTCGAAAGCCCGTCGCTGCAGGACCGCATGCACGCCCAGGGCGATTACGACGCCGCCCGCGCCGCCTTCATCGCCCGCCAGCCGATGGGCCGGCTCGGCACGCCGGAGGAAATCGCCGATCTCGCTGTCTACCTGGCCGGAGCCACCTACACATCGGGTCAGGCCTATAATATCGACGGCGGCTGGTCGATCTGAGCGCCGTCTGGAGACAATCGCGGGTAACCGGACGATCGGACTTGATGAAGGATCGGGAAGTCTGAAAATCCCGCTCGCCGGCTGTCAAAACACGCTGTCCACGCTTGTCGTGAAGCAGGCCGGTGGCTACGGTCCGCCCGGTTCCAGAGGGGCTGATGCCTCGGCGGAGAGTTTGTAGAACGGCCACGAGGCCGCAATCAGGAGAAGATGCATGAAACTGCTGCGCTATGGCGAGATGGGGAGCGAACGTCCCGGCCTGCTCGATGCGGATGGAACGATCCGCGATCTCTCCGCCCATGTCGCCGATATTGCCGGCACCACGCTTCATCCGGCCTCGCTGGATATGCTGTCGAAGCTCGACGCGAAGTCGCTGCCGGTGGTTTCCGGCAAGCCGCGCCTTGGCGCCTGCGTTGCCGGCACCGGCAAGTTCATCTGCATCGGCCTCAACTATTCCGACCATGCCGCAGAAACCGGCGCCACCGTGCCGCCTGAGCCGATCATCTTCATGAAGGCAAGCTCGGCCATCGTCGGCCCGGACGACGACGTGCTGATCCCGCGTGGTTCCGAGAAGACCGACTGGGAAGTCGAGCTCGGCGTGATCATCGGCAGAAAAGCCAAATATGTCAGCGAAGCCGATGCGCTCGACTACGTCGCCGGCTATTGCGTCGCGCACGACGTGTCGGAACGCGCCTTCCAGGCCGAGCGCCAGGGCCAGTGGACGAAGGGCAAAAGCTGCGACACGTTCGGCCCGACCGGCCCGTGGCTGGTGACCAAGGACGAAGTGGCCGACCCGCACAACCTCAAAATGTGGCTGACGGTCAACGGCAAGACGATGCAGAACGGCTCGACCAGGACCATGGTCTATGGCGTTGCCTATCTCGTCTCCTATCTTAGCCAGTTCATGTCGCTGCACCCCGGCGACATTATTTCGACAGGCACCCCGCCCGGCGTCGGCCTCGGCATGAAGCCGCCAGTGTTCTTGAAGGCCGGCGATGTGGTGGAGCTGGGTATCGAGGGGCTGGGACAGCAGAAGCAGACGTTCAGGGCTGACGTTTAAGCGCGCCCTTCCCTTCTCCCCTGTGGGAGAAGGCAAGAAGCGTTGGCGCGTCCTACTTCAGCACCTTCCCATCCGGCCCAAACCGATACGTCTTCGCCGGATCGGGGGTCGTATAAAGCGTGGCGCCGGGTTCGGCGTCGTACACACCGAAAATCCGCACGGTGATCAGGCCGGCCTTCTCGGAATCCAGATAAAGATTGGTGTCGGCGCCAAGATGCTCGGCATGGACGACAGTGCCCTTCCAGGCACCGGATTTCGGATCGACGGTCAGGTGCTCGGGCCGCACGCCGATGGTCTTGGCTGTCTCGCCGAGCCGGGCGCCGTCGACGAAATTCATCTTCGGCGAGCCTATGAAGCCGGCGACAAACTCGTTTGCCGGCGAATTGTAGAGCTCCATCGGGCCGCCGATCTGCTCGATTCGGCCCGCATTGAGCACAACGATTTTGTCGGCGAGCGTCATCGCCTCGACCTGGTCGTGGGTGACATAGATCATCGTCGCCTTGAGCCGGCGATGCAGCTGCGCTATTTCCAGCCGTGTGTTGACGCGCAACGCCGCATCGAGGTTCGACAAGGGCTCGTCGAACAGGAACAGTTTTGGCTCGCGCACCACGGCGCGGCCGATGGCGACGCGCTGGCGCTGGCCGCCGGAGAGTTCCGCCGGCCGTCTTTCGAGATAAGGTTCCAGCGACAGCATGGACGAGGCAACACCGATGCGGCGATCGATTTCCGCCGCCGGCGTGTTCGCCTGCTTGAGGCCGAGGCCCATATTGTTCTTCACCGTCAGATGCGGATAAAGCGCATAGGTCTGGAACACCATGGCGATGCCGCGTTTTGCCGGCGGCGTGACGGAGACGTCGTCGCCATCGATCAGCACCCGGCCCGAGGTCGAATCCTCCAGCCCGGCGATGACGCGGAGCAAGGTCGACTTGCCGCAGCCCGAAGGCCCGACAAAGACAACGAACTCGCCGTCCGTCACTTCGAGGTCGATGCCCTTCAGCACCTCGACCGGCCCAAAGGCCTTCTTCACGTTCTCGATCTTCAACGAGCCCACGGCAGTCCTCCGAATTGATGCGTGGGCGCGAAAGCACCCCCCTCTGGCCTGCCGGCCATCTCCCCCTCAAGGAAGGAGATTGGCAGCGTCGACCCATGCTTTCTTCTTGCAATGTTGGTGATTGGCGAAGGCAACCGAGACAGTCGATCTCCCCCCTTGAGGGGGAGATGTCCGGTAGGACAGAGGGGGGCGCCGTAGGGCGCTGACGACGACAGCCTGGTCACAGTCGCACCGCCTTGCCGCTGCGCACGCTCTCGTCGGCGGCAAGGCAGACGGCGAGCGACCGCACCGCGTCGTCCATGTGTCTGGTGAGATCGATGTCCTCGCGGATTGCCTTGAGGACAAAAGCCTGTTCGAGATCGCAGAGATCCTGATGACCGGGTTCGCCTTCCATCGACAGCATCTCGTCCGGCCTGGCGAATTTGCCGTCCGGCCCGGTCGCGGCGCTGTGCAGACGGATGGTCGAAGTCTTGGTGTGGGCGTCGATATCGTCGGACCTCACGCCCTCCTTCATGACGATCGACACGCAGCCCTTGGGCGACATGACATCCTTCACGAAGAAGGCTGTCTCGGAAATCATCGGACCCCAGCCGGCCTCGTACCAGCCGACCGAGCCGTCATCGAACAGCACCTGCAGATGGCCGTAATTGTACATGGAGGGCGCCACCTCGTCGGTCAGCCGCACGCCCATGCCACGCACCTCGACCGGTTTGGCGTCGGTGATCTGCAGCATGACGTCGAGATAGTGCACGCCGCAATCGACGATCGGCGATGTCGTCCGCATCAACTGCTTGTGCGTCTCCCAGGTATGCCCCGAGGATTGCTGATTGAGGTTCATGCGGAACACGTAAGGACCGCCGAGCTTGCGCGCCTCGGCGATCAGCCTGATCCAGGACGGGTGATGGCGCAGGATGTAGCCGATCACCAGTTTCTTGCCATTGGCCTTGGCTGCGGCGACGACGCGCTTGGCGTCCGCCACCGTCGTTGCCAGCGGCTTTTCGACGAAGACATGGCAGCCGGCCTCGAACGCCTTTACCGCATAATCGGCATGGCTGTCCGAATAGGTGGCGACGCAGGCGACGTCGGGTTTTTCCTCGCGCAGGGCGTCGTCGAATGAGCGCCTGATGCCATAGCCGGACAGCCCTCCAGGCAACGGCACGTCGGAGCGATTGACCAGCGCCGCGATCTGAAAACCCGGATTGGTGTGATAGGCCAGCGCATGGCTGCGGCCCATATTGCCGAGGCCGGCGACGATTACTCGGAGGGGATTTGGGACGCGAAGGGGTGATTCTGAACTCACTTGACGGCTCCGGAAGTAATGCCGCGGATCAGCTGCCGCGAGAAGATGACGTAGAGGATCAGCACCGGCAGGATCGCCAGCGAGAGCGCGGCTAGGAGGGCGTTCCAGTTGGTGACGAATTGGCCGAGGAAAAGCTGGGCGCCGAGCGTCACCGTCTTGGTCTCTTCCGACGGCGCCAGGATCAGCGGGAACCACAGATCGTTCCAGATCGGAATCATGGTGAAGACGGCGACCGTCGCCATCGACGGCCGCACCAGCGGCACCACCAGGCGGAAGAAGATGGTGTATTCGGACAGGCCGTCGATGCGGCCGGCGTTCTTCAGGTCGTCGGAGACCTGCTTCATGAATTCGGACAGGATGAAGACGGCCAGCGGCAGGCCTTGCGCGGTGTAGACCAGGATCAGCGCCGTCAGCGTGTTGACCAGCCCGCTCGCCACCATCAATTGCAGGATGGCGACGGTGGCGAGGCGGATCGGGATCATGATGCCGAGCGCCAGGTAAAGCCCCATCAGCGTGTTGCCGCGAAAGCGGTACTCCGACAGCGCGAAGGCAGCCATGGCGCCGAACAGCAGTACGAAGAACAGCGAGCCGACGGTGACGACGAGACTGTTCTGGAAATAATGGATGAAGTCACCCTGGCCGATCACCGTGGTGTAGCCGATCATGTCGAAGGTTTTCGGCGTCGGCGGCGTCAGCGGCGCGCCGAAGATGCCGGCGCGCGACTTGAACGAATTCATGATGACCAGAACCACCGGGAAAAGCGCGATAGCCGTGTAGGTCAGCAGAATCGCGTGGGCGCCGATGGTGCGCGGGAGTGAACGGGTGGCGATGCTCATCTCTTGCCCCTCAGAACTGGTAGCGACGCAGGCGCGTCTGGATGAGGAAGAGGTAGACGCAGACACCGCCGAGGATGATCAGGAACATGATCGTGGCGATGGTCGCGCCCATGTTGGGGTCGCCGACCTGCAGCTGGAAGCCGAAGAAGGCGCGGTAGAGGAAGGTGCCGAGGATATCGGTCGAATAGTTCGGCCCGGCGAGCGCGCCTTGCGCGGTGTAGATCAGGTCGAAGGCGTTGAAATTGCCGACGAAGGTGAGGATCGAGATGATGCCGATCGAGGGCAGGATCAGCGGCAACTTGATCTTCCAGAACTGCGGCAGGCCGGTGATGCCATCACATTCGGCGGCCTCGATCACCTCTTCGGGGATCGACAGCAGCGCTGCATAGATCAGCATCATCGGGATGCCGATGAACTGCCACACGGAGATCAGGCTGAGCGCGGTCAGCGCGTACTGCTCCTTGCCGAGCCACGGCGTGAACAGGCTCTTCAGGCCGACGAAGTCGAGCAGATGCGGCGCCACGCCCCACAGCGGCGACAGGATCAGCTTCCAGGCGAAGCCGACGATGACGAAGGACAGGATGGTCGGCACGAAGATCGCGGTTCGATAGAAGGCCGAGAACCGGAGCTTCGGGCTGGACAGGAGCGCGGCCAAAAGCACGCCGACCGGGTTTTGCACCAGCATGTGGATGATGAAGAACCAGACGTTGTTGCGCAGCGCGTTCCAGAAATTCACCGACCAGTTCGGGTCGCCGAACAAAGTGCGGAAATTGTCCAGGCCGACGAAGATCTGGGACTGGTCGACGTTGCGGAACAGCGAAAGCTGCAGCGTGCCGGCCAGCGGCAGGATCATGATTGCCGTATAGACCAGCACCGCCGGCGCCAGGAAGACGGCGATATGCCAGCGGAACGGTCTTTTCGGTCGTGTTTGTGCGGCCATGAGTTCGGTCCCCGCCGTCTCTCGGTTCCAGACGATGTGATGCTAGATGATGCCTCGATGCACGACCCAACCTTGCCCGGCGCGGCAAGACAGGGCCTGCGACTGATCAGCTAGCCTTCCCCAACAAGAGCAAGGGTAAGGCCGTGAGGCAGAGCCGACAATCGCAATATGGAACAGGATAATCCGGAACCGGCCGGGCACGCGCCCAGCCGGCTCCGTTGCCTGAGCTCTTACTTGGCCGGCTTATACCAGCTGTCGAGGCCGGTCTGCAGCTTCTTGGCCGCGGCTTCGGGCGTATCGGTGCCGTTGATGACGTTGGCCGATTCAACCCAGGTCTCGTTTTCGAGGTTCGGCGTGCCGCGCGACAGGATCTGGTAGGTCGAGCGGATCGTCGACTTGCACTTGCCGCGCCAGGAGACGAATTCCTGTGCCAGCGGGTCCTGCATCTTCACCGGTGCTGAGTTCAGGCTGAAGAAGCCCGGCAGCGCGTTGGCGTAGATGGTGGCGAAGTCAGGCGAGGCCACCCAGGACAGGAAGGTCTTGGCCGCGTCCGCATGCTTGGAAGCCGCATTCAAGCCCATGCCGATATCGGTATGGTCGGAGATGTAGCAGGTGTCGCCGGCCTTCTCGACCGGCGGCGGGAAGGCGCCCATCTTGAACTGGGCCTGCGTGTTGAACAGGCCGATTTCCCACGAGCCGGCCGGGTAGATGGCGGCGCGGCCGAGCGTGAACAGGTTCTGGCTGTCCGGATAGGTCTGGGCTTCGAAGCCGTCGCCGAGATAAGGCTTCCACTTGGCCAGTTCCTCAAAGGGAGCGACCCAATCCTTGTCGGTCAGCTTCTGATCGCCCTTGATCAGCGCCTTGCGGCCGTCCTCGCCCTTCCAGTAGTTGGGGCCGATGTTCTGGTAGCCCATGGTCGCGGCTTCCCAGAGGTCCTTGGTGCCCATCGCCATCGGGATGTAGGTGCCGTTGGCCTTGATCTTGTCGAGCGCGGCGAAGAACTCGTCGCGGGTCTGCGGCACCTTGATACCGAGCTTGTCGAACGCGTCCTTGTTGTAGATGAAGCCGTGGATGACCGACGCCATCGGCACGCAGAAGCTCGCCTTGCCGTCATCGGTCTGCCAGGCGGACTTGGCGACGGGCGAGAAGTTTTCCATGCCGGGCAGCGCGGAGAGATCGGCAAGGTTGCCCTTCTTGAACAGTTCGAGCGATTTGTCGAACGGGCGGCAGGTAATCAGGTCGCCCGCCGAACCGGCGGCGAGCTTGGCGCCAAGCGCGGCGTCATATTCGGTCGGAGCCGAGGGGGCGAACACCACCTTGATGCCGGGGTTCTTGGCTTCGAAGGCCGGGATCAGCTTGTCCTTCCAGATGGCAAGGTCGTCGCCGCGCCAGCTTTCGATGTTGAGCGTTACGTCCTCGGCGTGAGCCAATCCGGCCGAGCCGAGAATGCTTGTGCCCAGAAGCAGTGCCGTCAGTAGTTTCGTTGTCATGCTCATTCTCCCTGTTGACCTTTTTCAGGTTCGGTTTTGATGAGAACCTAGGCTTTGGAGCCCTTGTTCCCCTCGATCGCGGAAAGGGCTGGCCGCAGCTTATGGCCCGTCCGTTCCAGTATCTTCTGCGCCGCGTCGGCGCTGTCGGCGCCGGCGGCGAGCAGAATGGCGGTCTTGACCGCGCCGCCGCTCTTTTCGAGCAGGCTGGCGGCCTCTTCGTGGCCGCGGCCGCTGACGGCGGCAACGATGCGCGCCGCCCGGTCGCGCAGCTTCATGTTGTCGGCCATGAGGTTGACCATGTAGCCGTCATGGACATGGCCAAGATGAATGGCGGTGAGCGTCGACAACATGTTGAGAGCGATCTTCTGCGCCGTGCCGGCGCCCATGCGGGTGGAGCCGGCGATGACTTCCGGCGGTGTTTCGAGCAGGATGGCGGTGTCGGCCTGCCGGAGCAGAGCCGAGTCCCTGTTGTTGGCGATGCCGATGGTGGCGGCACCCCGGCGCCGCGCATCCTCGATAGCGCGCACCGCATAAGGCGTCGTGCCGCTGGCGGAAAGAGCGATCAGGCAATCGCCCGCGCCGATGCCGGCATTGGCGACCGCGGTCGACGCCTCCTCGGTATCATCCTCGGGCCCGCCGGCCAGTGTCCTGAAGGCTTCGTCGCCGCCGGCCATCAGAATGGCGATGCGGTCGCGCTGGATGCCGAACGTGCCGGGCAGTTCCAGCGCGTCGGCCAGCGCCATCAGGCCGGAGCTGCCGGCCGCGGCATAGGCAAGCTTGCCGCCGCTGCTCAGGCAGCCGGCGATGATCTCGGCTGCCCTGGCGATGGAGGGAATGGCGTTGCGGACGGCCTTCGCGGCCTCGACCTGGGCATCGGCCAGCGAGCCGAGGATCGCTTCGGGAGCCTGGATATCCAGCCCCTCGGCATTCCCATGCAGCGCTTCGGTGCGCGTTTCGGCCATCCCAGTTCCTCCAATCCACAAAACAATACCAAAAAAATACCACTTGTCCACACGCATTAACGAATTCGTGGACAGGAAATCGCTGAGCCGACGAATTGCCCAGTTTTCTCAATCAAGTGCGGCTTAATCTTTTTGAAGCGGAAATTAACCCTTGGCTATTGGTATTTTATTGGTATTATCCGCCCGGAGGAGAAATCGCGTGAAATTCGTGCTCGGCATCGATGGCGGCGGCACCAGCTGCAGGGCCGCACTGGCTACAGCGGAGGGCGTTGTCGTCGGCCGCGCCAAAAGCGGCGCCGCCAATATCCGCACCGACCTCACCGGCGCCCGTTCGAACATCGTCGATGCGGCGCGGCAGGCTTTTATCGCCGCCGGGCAAGATCCCGAGCTCATCCCGCAAACACCGGCCATTCTCGGCCTTGCCGGCGCCAATGTCGGCACCTACCGGCAGCAGCTCGAGGCGATCCTGCCGTTCAGCACCAGCCGCGTCGAGACCGATGCGGAAATCGCGCTCGAAGGCGCGGTCGGTTCGGGTGACGGCGCGATGGCGATTCTTGGCACCGGCACAGCCTATATGGCGCGCAAGGATGGCAAATCTCGTGCCATCGGCGGCTGGGGATTCCAGGTCGGCGACCAGGGCAGCGGCGCCCGCATCGGCCGCGACCTCCTGGAACAGACATTGCTCGCGCATGATGGCGTGCGCCAGGCCTCGCCGCTGACCGACAGCATGATGGCCGTTTTCCGCAACAATCCCGAGGACGTGGTCGAATTCACCACCAACGCCAAACCAGGCGATTTCGGCGGCTTCGCGCCGAAAGTGTTCGAACACGCGCAAAAAGGCGACATCGTCGCCAACTGGATCCTCGACAAGGCGGTCGCCGATGTCGAGGCCTCGCTCGGCGCGCTCGAGCTCGCGGCCGGAGCGCCGCTCTGCCTGCTCGGCGGACTGGCACCGCTCTACGCGCCGCGCCTGTCGGCGCGCTACCGCGCCCTGCTGAAGGAACCGCTCGACGATGCGCTAGGCGGTGCGGTGCAGATGGCGGCGCGTCTGTTCGCCAGGACGGAGGCCGCACGATGAGCGATGCCGCCGACCAGATCTTCGCCGCGCTCAAACAATCCTCGCAAAGCGGTGCGCCGCTTTATCTGCAGCTGCGCAAAAGCATCGAGGACGCCGTCAATCGCGGGCTGATCGGCCCGGGCGACGCGCTGCCTTCCGAGCGCGACATCGCCACCAAGGCCGACATTTCGCGCGTCACCGTGCGCAAGGCGGTGCAGGACCTGGTCAAGGGCGGCATATTGGTGCAGCGGCACGGCTCCGGCACCTTCGTGGCGCCGCGCATGGAACGCGTCGAGCAGTCGCTGTCGCGGCTGACCTCCTTCACCGAGGACATGGCGCGGCGCGGCATGGCGGTGCGCTCGGCCTGGCTCGACCGCGGCCTCTACGCGCCGTCGCCCGACGAGATGATGGTGCTCGGCCTGTCGTCGAACGAGCTGGTGGCGCGCGTGGCGCGCCTGCGCATCGCCAACGACACGCCGCTGGCGATCGAACGCGCCTCGCTCTCGGCCAGCGTGCTGCCCGACCCGGCCGGCATTGGCTCCTCGCTCTACGCGGCACTGGAACTGACCGGCAACCGGCCGGTGCGCGCCGTGCAGCGCATCTCCGCCGCCAATCTCGGCGATGGCGATGCGCGCCTGCTCGAAGTGCCGCCAGGCATTGCCGGCCTGCACATCGAGCGTATTTCTTATCTGGCGAGCGGCAAGGTGATCGAGTTCACCCGCTCCATCTACCGGGGCGACGCCTATGATTTCGTCGCCGAGCTGCGGCTGACAGGGCCAAGCGAAGAGGGCCGACCATGATTGCCAACACCACTCATATGCAGCGCGAGATCGAGGAGATCCCGCAGGCGGTGGCCCGCCTGCTCGACGGCTCGGGAGCGGTGCTGGCCGAAGCCGGGCGCGGCATCAGGGAACGCGACCCGCATTTCGTCGTCACCGTGGCACGTGGCTCGTCCGACCATGCCGCCACCTTCATGAAATATGCCGTCGAGCTGACCGCGGGCCTTGCCGTCGCCTCGGTCGGGCCCTCCATCGCCTCGATCTACGGCCGCAAGCTCCGGCTTGACGGCTCGGCTTGCCTGGCGATCTCGCAATCGGGCAAGAGTCCCGACATCGTCGCCATGGCCGAAACCGCCCGGGCCGGCGGCGCGCTGACCATCGCGGTAACCAACACCGCTGATTCGCCGCTCGCACGGGCCTCGGATTTCGCCATCGACATCCTAGCCGGCCCCGAGCGCAGCGTCGCGGCAACCAAGACCTTCATCAACTCCGCCGTTGCCGGGCTCGCCCTGATGGCGCATTCGACCGGCGACGAAGCGCTTCTCGCGGCACTTGCCCGCCTGCCCGAGCATTTCGGCAAGGCGATCGCTTGCGACTGGATGAGCGTTCTGGCCGAAACGATCGAGAAGCAGAAGTCGCTGTTCATCCTTGGCCGAGGGCCGTCGGCGGCAATGGCCAACGAAGCGGCGCTGAAGTTCAAGGAGACCTGCGGCATGCATGCCGAGGCCTACAGCGCGGCCGAAGTCATGCACGGCCCGCTGGCGCTGATCGGCCCCGACTTTCCGGTGCTGGCGCTGGCCGCACGCGACGCGTCCGAGCCATCCGTCGCCGAAGCCGCCGACAGCCTGGCGGCCAAGGGCGCGCCGGTGTTCGTCACCTCGGCACTCGCCAATCGTGCCACGCGCCTGCCGCATGTCGCCACCGGTCACCCGCTGACCGATCCGCTGACGCTGATCGTCTCCTTCTACATGTTCGTCGAGGCCTTTGCCCGGCATCGCGGCCTCGATCCGGACGCACCACGCAACCTTCGCAAGGTGACGGAGACCGTATGAGCGACCGTTTTGCCCTGACCGGCGCCCGCATCTTCGACGGCGACGACTGGCATGAAGGCGCAGCCCTTGTCGTGCGCGACGGCCTCGTCGAAGCCATGCTGCCGCAAGGCGCCCTTCCCGGGGATCTCCGCGCCATCGATACCGGTGGCGGCATGCTGGTGCCGGGCTTTGTCGATATCCAGGTCAATGGCGGCGGCGGGGTGATGCTCAACGACCATCCCGACGTCGTCTCGATTGAAACCATCTGCCGCGCGCATGCACCGTTCGGCACGACGGCGCTGCTGCCGACGCTGATCACCGACACGCCCGCAATCACCGCCGCTGCGATCGCCGCCGGCGAAGCGGCGGCGCTGCAGAAAGTGCCGGGTTTTCTCGGCCTGCATCTGGAAGGTCCGCATCTGTCGATCGCCCGCAAGGGCGCTCACGATCCGGCGCTGATCCGGCCGATGACGGACGCCGACCAGGCCATGCTGATCGCGGCACGCCAGAAGCTGCCGGTGCTGCTCACCACGATCGCGCCGGAATCCGTCGACGCGGCCCGCGTCAGGGCGTTGGCCAAGGCCGGGATCATCGTCAGCCTCGGCCATTCGGACACGGGCCATGCCACGGCAAAAGCCTTCGCCGAGGCCGGCGCCGGCGTCGTTACCCACCTCTTCAACGCGATGAGCCAGATCGGCAATCGCGAGCCCGGACTGGCGGGCGCGGCCATCGACATCGGTATCTTGTCGGCCGGGCTGATCGCCGACGGCATCCATGTCCATCCGGCCACGATCAGGATCGCGCTCGATGCCAAGCAGGGACCGGGCAGGATCGTGCTGGTCACCGACGCGATGGCGACCATCGGCACCGATATGAGCTCGTTCACGCTCAACGGCCGGACCATCTACCGCAAGGACGGGAGCCTCAGGCTTGCCGACGGCACGCTGGCTGGCGCCGACCTCGACATGATCTCTGCAATCCGGTTCATGCACCGCACCGTTGGGCTCGAGCTGTCCGAAGCCCTGCGCATGGCCTCGCTCTATCCGGCGCAGGCGATCGGCCAGTCGCACCGGCTTGGCCGCTTCGCCAAGGGCACGGCGGCGGACATCGTTGCGCTGTCGGACGATCTTGGCATAGGAAGCGTCTGGATCGGCGGCGACAAGGTGTTCGAGGCTGTCGCTCCCCGCTGAGAGCGAGGCCATGCGGACAATCGATTGTGTCGTCGCCGGAGCAGGCGTCGTCGGGCTGGCCATTGCCAGGGCGCTTGCATTGTCGGGCCGCGAGGTGGTGGTGATCGAAAAGGCCGACGCGATCGGTACGGTCACCAGTTCACGCAATTCGGAAGTCATCCATGCCGGGCTCCATTATGCGCCTGGCAGCCTGAAGGCCCGGCTCTGCGTCGAAGGCCGCCGGCTCCTCTACGCCTACTGCGCCGAACACAATATCGGCCATCGCCGCGCCGGCAAGCTGATCGTCGCCAGCGAGCCCGGCCAGGCGGACAGGTTGCGGGCGATCGAGGCCAATGCGAAGCGCTGCGGGGTCGACGATCTCCAGCTTTTGACGCGCGGCGAGGCCGAGCGCCTGGAACCGGCGCTGACCTGTGCCTCCGCGCTGCTGTCGCCATCGACCGGCATCATAGACAGCCATACGCTGATGTTGTCGCTGCGCGGCGACGCCGAAGCGGCCGGCGCGTCCTTTGCGTTCCTCACTTGCGTTGCCGGAGCGGCGATCGAAGCCGACGCGATCCGGATCGACACGCGCGATGCCAACGGCGAGACCTTCGCCTTGGAGGCCGGCGCTTTCGTCAACGCCACAGGCCTCGACGCGCAGGCGGTGGCCAGCCGGATCGACGGTTTCCCAAGGAGGCTCGTCCCCCGGCAGTGGCTGGCGCGCGGCAATTATTTCGCGCTTCCGGGGCGGTCGCCGTTTTCGCGCCTGATCTATCCGGTTCCGGTCGAAGGCGGCCTCGGCATCCACCTGACGCTCGACCTCGCCGGTAATGCGCGCTTTGGCCCCGACGTCGAATGGATCGACAGCGTGGATTACACGGTCGACCCCGGCCGAAGCGCTGTCTTCCACGAGGCGATCCGCCGCTATTGGCCTGATCTTGCGGGTGACGCGCTGCAGCCGGCCTATGCCGGCATCAGGCCGAAGCTGTCCGGCCCGGGTCAAGCTTCAGCCGATTTCATGATCCAGGGTCCGGCCGATCATGGGGCGAGCCAGATCGTCAATCTGTTCGGCATCGAGAGCCCCGGCCTGACGGCGAGCCTGGCGATCGCCGACCATGTCGTCGAACTCTTGTACCCGACCTGAACCGGCACGTCGCGCCGGGCCGGAGCGGGACATCTGCTTAGCCGACTTTGGTTGAGGCGTAGAGATCCTTGTAGCTGTCGCGAAGCAAGTTCTTCTGCACCTTGCCCATCGTGTTGCGCGGCAGTTCGTCGACGAAGATCACCCGTTTGGGGTGCTTGTACTTCGCCATACGGCCGGTGATGGCGTCGAGGATTTCGGCCGCGGTGATCCGCGACGCGGGCGAGCGCACGACGACAGCGGTGACGCCTTCGCCGAAGTCCGGATGGGCAAGGCCAATGACGGCGCTTTCCAGGACGCCGTCGAGCGCGTCGATCTCGCTTTCGAGCTCCTTCGGATAGACGTTGTAACCGCCTGAGATAATCAGGTCCTTGCCGCGACCGACGATGTGGACATAGCCGTCGGCATCGATCATGCCGAGATCACCGGTGATGAAGAAGCCGTCGGCGCGGAATTCCGCCTTGGTCTTTTCCGGCATGCGCCAGTAGCCGCCGAACACGTTGGGACCCTTGACCTCGATCATGCCGACCTCGCCCTGGCCAAGAGGCTTGCCGGAATCGGGATCGGCAATGCGCAGCGATACGCCAGGCAAGGGGAAGCCGACCGTGCCGGCGCGCCGCTCGCCCTCATAGGGGTTGGAAGTGTTCATGTTGGTCTCGGTCATGCCATAGCGCTCGAGGATGGCGTGGCCGGTACGCTCGCTCCAGGCCTTGTGCGTTTCGGCCAGCAGCGGCGCGGAACCGGATACGAACAGGCGGATGTTTTTCGCCGCCTCGCGATCCAGCCCTTCCTGCTGCAGCAGCCTGGTGTAGAAGGTCGGTACGCCCATCAGTGCGGTGGCGCGCGGCAGCAGCGAGACGATGCGGCCCGCGTCGAATTTCTGCTCGAACAGCATCGAGGCGCCGGCCATCAAGACGACGTTGGTGGCGACGAACAGGCCGTGCGTGTGGAAGATCGGCAGCGCGTGGATCAGCACGTCGTCCCTGGTAAAGCGCCATTGCTCGACCAGCACCCGCGCGTTCGAGGCGAGGTTCTCGTGGCTGAGCATGGCGCCTTTCGAGCGGCCGGTCGTTCCCGACGTGTAGAGGATCGCCGCAAGGTCGTCGCCGCCGCGCTCGACATCGTGGAAATCGGAGGACTGGCGCGATGCCTGGTCCGCAAGGGATCCCCGGCCATTGCGGTCGAGCGTGACCACCACGGCACCGGACGGGTCGACCATCCCACGGATATCCGCCGACCGTGCCGGATCGCAGACGATGACCCGGGGTGCCGCATCGTGGAAGAAATAGCCGAGCTCGGCCAGCGTGTAGGCGGTGTTGAGCGGCAGGAAGACAGCACCGGCGCGCACACAGGCGAGATAGAGCAAAACCATCTCCGGGCTCTTCTCCACCTGCACGGCGACCCGGTCGCCGGGCGCGACGTCCATTTGCAGGAGCGCATGCGCGAACTGCGCCGACCGCGCCAGCATGTCGCCATAGGTGAGCGAGCGTCCATCATCGGTTTCCATCAACAGATGCCCAGGCGCTGGCATCCGGGACCGGAACGCATCGAACAGATGATTGCTCATGAAATCTTCCTGGGTGACGGCAATTGGGGGTGACGGCAATGTCGACGCCGGCTGTGGGTCGGCACGCGGGGAAGCGTTCGCGTTTCCCGGCCCGGCCGTCAAGCCGCAGACGGCTGCCGGCGCCTGCCGAAGAGATTCGTCAGCAGAGCGCGCCGATCAAACAGCCGTCAACGGTGGGCGCGCTGGCTCGGACCGGCGGCGACCCGTGGTGTCTCGCCTTGCTTGAAGCGTTCCATGCACATGGCGGCGGTCAGCTGGTAGTGATCGATCAGGGCCTGGACGGCGCCATCCGCGTTTCCGTCCAGCGCATTTTCAGCAATCAGCCGGTGTTCGGCGAAATCGTCGCGCTGGATGCTCTCGCCGTCATTGGCCATCTGGCGATAGCGGTAGGCGTGATCGGACAGCTGGTCGCAGAAGCCCACCAGCCAGTGCGACCGGCAGGCCGAGATCAGCACCCGATGGAAAGTGCGATGCAATTTCTCCCAGTCCGGATTGAGCGACGAGGTACTTTGCGGCGAAAGCCGTGAGGCGCGCCCCAGGCGATGCAGCGCCAGCACCAATTGTTCTTCCCATTCGGCGGTGCGGTGGGCGATCGATTCGCGCAGCGCCCGCTCCTCAAGCCAGCAGCGGGTGCGCGTCAGCTCCTCGAGTTCGGCCGCACTGACCGGCATGATGAAGAAGCCGCGCTGGTCATGGCGGCCGAGGAGACCTTCGGAGGCAAGGCGATTGAGAGCTTCGCGAACCGGAGAGGCACCGGCGCCATATTTGGAAACGACCCACTCGACGCGCAGCTTGCTTTCGGCTTCCAGAGCGCCGCCGAGAAGATCATCACGCAATTGATGATAGACCGTGCTGGCAAGCGTACTCTTGGCGCCCGTGCCGTCGTCGTTCAGATTGGCAGCTCCATATGTCAAAGCGACTCCTTGTCCCCAACTGTCGTCTTGGGCAATTCGAGTCAGAAATTCCCCTCTGTACATGTACCATACAGCGCCACGCTTCCGCCGCTCAAGCAGAAGATCGCGCTATTGTACTTTAGAACAAAGAAATATACCCAATCGGCGCGCCGATCGCGGGAATTCGAATATCTCTACAACCAGCAGAACCTTAAAGCGTTTTGTATGCACGCATGGCCATCTGTTTCTTGTGTCCCCATGCGAGCATCTTTTCTGCCGCGCGCAAAGACAGTCGCGGTTTGGTCGAATCAGGCCCTCTGCACGGATTGATTCGGCCCGGACGCTGAGGGGCCACTCTCGGCACCACGTTCTTGGCCTACCGAAATGGAAAACCGGTCGATCGGCTGCGTTAGCCGGCGGCCTCGTCGGCCGCGGTCCTGATCGCCTCGATATTGGCGCGGTACGCTTCGACGCCGCCGCCCCTGAAGATGGCGGCACCGGCCACCAGCACGTCGGCGCCGGCAGATGTGACCAGCGGCGCGGTTTCCGGCGAGACGCCGCCGTCGATCTCGATGCGGATCGGCCGGTCGCCGATCAATGCCTTGACCCTTTTCACCTTGTCGACCATCGCCGGGATGAAGGCCTGCCCGCCGAAGCCCGGATTGACGGTCATGATCAGGATCAGGTCGAGCCGGTCGAGCACATATTCGACGGCGCTTTCCGGCGTCGCCGGATTGAGTGAGACACCGGCCTTCTTACCGAGATTCCTGATGGTCTGCAGCGAGCGGTCGAGATGCGGTCCGGCCTCGGCATGCACCGTCATGCCGTCGCAGCCGGCCTCGGCGAAGGCGGCGAGGTAGGGGTCGGCGGGCGCGATCATCAGGTGGCAGTCGAAAAAGGCCTGGGTGCGGTTGCGGATCGCCTTGATGACAGGCGGGCCGAAGGTGATGTTCGGCACGAAGTGCCCGTCCATCACGTCGAGATGGATCCAGTCGGCACCGGCCGCCGCCACCGCCTCGACCTCGTCACCGAGCTTCGAGAAATCCGATGCCAGCACCGACGGTGCGATCAAGGTTTTTTTGCTCATCTCGCGGCCTTTCCGGGCGCCCTTTCCATACGGACGCCCCGAACCGACTGCCTAAAGCGCTCCCGGCGACTTGTCGAGGGCGCAAGTACAGCGGTTCAACAGGGAGGGTAACGTCGCGGCGCTCGCCGATCCTGTTGCCGTCAATCACCGCCTGACCTGGTCACAAAGAAAAACCCGCCGGATTGCTCCGGCGGGTGGTTCTCGTTTGGCGTCGCGCGGATGGTTACTGCTGCTGGAGTTTCAGGACCCTGTTTGGAACCGGATCCAGTTGCTGGTCGATCTGCTGCCTGCGCCGCGGCAGCAATTGCAGCAGCTGACCCGGATCGATTTCCAGCGACGGCTGTCCGCGTATCGGCCTGCAGTTCGGGTACCGCCCGATCGTACCCTCCGGGCAGTGTCGCCTGAAGATCGGCTGGCACTGGCCGTTGACCATCTGCGAGCCCGGCGCGCATTCGCTCTCTTGCCTGGGCTTGCGGCATGCGCCGTCGATCACCTCGGTCCCACGCGGACAGACGCATTCGCCGCGCTTGTTGTGGACCTGGCCGCGTATGTCGCACTGCTGCATGTCAGGCTGCTTGCGCCGGCAGGCATTGCCTTGCACCTCCGTACCCCTCGGGCAGACGCAATTGCCATCGGAGTCATGGACCTGGCCACGGATGCTGCACTGCTCGGGCTTCGGCCTGATCGGGCGACAGGCGCCGTCGCGTACCTCGGTGCCTTGCGGGCAGACGCAGTCCCCGTCCGCATTGTGGACCTGGCCACGGATGCTGCACTGCTCGGGCTTCGGCCTGATCGGGCGGCAGGCGCCGTTGCGCACCTCGGTGCCTTGCGGGCAGACACAGTCGCCGTCGGCATTGCGGAACTGGCCAGGGATGCGGCACTGCTGTGGTTTTGGCCGGGTCTGACGGCAGGCGCCGTCCCGCACCTCGGTGCCGCGCGGGCAGACACAGTCGCCGTCGGCGTCGTGGACCTGACCACGGATGGTGCACTGCTCGGGCTTGTCGGTCCTGACGCATTTTCCGTTCTCCAGCTCCGTGCCGCGCGGGCAGACGCAACGTCCGTCCTCGGTGCGGATCTGGCCTTCGAGCAGCACGCAGCGCGGCGGCGGTGGCAACGGCAGAACATTGGTGCCGCCGCCCGTGCACTGGCCGTTGCGGAAGGTGGTGCCTTCCGGGCAGGCGCAGCGGCCGGCGTCGTTCATGACAAAGCCCGGCGAGCATTCATTCTTCACCTCATGCGTGATGATGAACGGATGGCACGCATAGGCCTTGCCGCGATCGCCCTCGACGTTGGTTGCATCCTTGGACAGGACGTCGGCGCCGCCCTGTACCCGTGTGTCGGGAGAGAGCACGCCAACGCAGTTCTGGCCATTGACGTTGCCCTGCAGATTGGCAAGACGCCCGTCGTCGGGGATGACCACTGTCACACGGTGCGACTGGCTTTCGCCGGCGCCGAGGGTCAGGTTGGCGATGCAGGAGGCCGGCAAGGTCGTCGGTTCCGGCGAGCAGCCGAAGGGCGGGTCGATCGAGGTGATCGCAACGCCTTCCAGTCGGCCAAGCCCCTCCACCCCGATCGCATCACCGATGCGGACCGGACCCGAGAAGGGGCTCGTCCCGTCATTTGTGACGGTGATGTCGAACGAACAGGGCCGGCCGAGCCTGCATTCGCGGTCGCCGGTCTTCTCGACACGGATGGTCGAGGAGCCGCCGCCCTTGGCGCAGGCCTGGCCGATCGGATAGACGACGTCGTCGCCCTGCGCCGGGCCATAGGAGCCCCGTGCGCAGTTCTCGAACTCGCCATTGGCCGAAACCGTCACATCGAAGTGCCTGGAGGTTCCGGGCGTCATGACGGCGCCGGGAATCTGGCACGACAGAGTGTTGGCCGGGACCGGTCCGCACGCCCATTCCGCACCGTCAGGGGTGACGGTCTGGATCTGCACGGGCGCTCCGCCCGACACCAGCGTGGCGGCATCGTTGACCCGCACCGGACCGGTGGGGGCAGCCGTGCCGACGCTGCTGACGGTGATGCGGCAGGAAACCAGCGCCGCACCAGCCAGCGAGCCGTTGCACACCTTGGTGATGCGCAATGTCGGCTGGCCGCCATTGGGGTGGCGGATGCGTTCCTTGGCGCAGGCCCTGTTGTTGGTGAGATCGACCTCACCGGGGACGGCCCTCACTTCGGCGCAGTTCTCGACCATGTCCGACCGATAGCTGGCCGGCACCACCGCCTTGACGAAGATCGGCGTCGAAGCGCCCGCAGGCAGCGAGATGCCGGCATGGTCGCAGCGGAACTGGCCGGGGCCGTTCGGGCCGCAGGTCCAGGGCGGGCTCGGTCCGAAGGTCGAGGACGTCGGCGCGCCGCTTGGGTAATTGTCGATCACCGTCAGCGGTCCGTTATAGGTCGATGTGCCGTTGTTGATGATGTCGATGATGAAGGTGCAGACGCCATCGGCGGTGCAGACTTCGGTGCGGGCACGCTTCTTGAGGATCAGGTCCACCTTCTTCTCGACCGGCGGCTGGCAATCCGGGTTGCGGTCGCCGCGGCGGCAGATCGGGATCGACGCGCAGCCCCGGTCATTGGCCTGGCTGCCGAAAAGCGGCTTGCCGCTGGCGCCGTAATTATAGGTGGCGCAGTTGCGCAGCACGCTACCTTGCCAGCCTCCGGCCGGCCTGAAGCCGAGCTTGAGGTCGACAAAGGCCCCCGGATTGAGCGTGGTCACCGGGTAGGTGCACGTCATGGGGGTGGTTCCCGGCGCGCAGACCCAGGGCGGATTGGGCCCTGAACTCAGCGTCGAGCCGGCCGGCAGCGTCACCTCGTCGAGCACGATCTTGCCGTTGTAGGGCCCCGTGCCGACATTGGTGACCCGGATGGTGAAGTCGCAGCCGCCGGCCATGGTACAGCGTGTGACGTCGGCATGCTTTTCAACCTTGAGGTCCGGTTCCTTGTCCCTAGGTGGGCACCTCTGGTCACGCGGGATGACGATGTCGATGGTTTGCGTGCAGCACAGGCCCCAGCCCTCCTTCGGTCCGGCATAGGTCTCGATGCCGGTGACGATGAGGTGGATGACGTCGCCGGGTGACGCGCCGACGATCTTCCAGTTGAGCACCCCGCCGCCCGCCGGCACCTTCTGGGTGTCGGGGATGATGGTGATGCCTGATGAGGTCGTCGACACCTGCGCCCACTTGCCGCCCATCTCCGGGCCGACAGGCATGTGATAGATGAAGGCACCACCGCCGGGCACGCAGTCGACCGTGCCGCGCTCGACCTTGAAGCACTCATGGTCGGTTGGGGGCGGAGGTTGCTTGTCGCATTTGGTGAGGTCGATCCGGATCGAGGTCTTTTCGCCGGTCGCGATGTTGCCATCGTCCGGCTTGCCCGGATCCTGCGAGGGGATGATGGTTCCCGTGCCAATGCCGCCGGTGACCTTGATCAGGCCCTGATTGTCGACATTGGCCGGCGCTGGAAACGCGGCGTGGTCGATCTTGGCCGTGATGCGGAAGGTGATGACGCGTTCGTTCAGTGCCCCCGAGCCATCGAGATCGCTGGCGGACATCCGGAAATCGGAAACCGTTGCCGTATCGTTGGGTCCGGCCGAATTGCTGATGGCGGCGGCAGGCAAAGGCCCACCCGACGCATCGGTGCCGTCGCCGGAGACCGTCACGTTGACGATGGAAAGACCGTGCGGAAGCTGGTCCTTGAACTCGAGCTGGGCTTTCTTCAGCGCCGCCTCGAGGCCCGGATCGGCAAAGCCCTGCGGATTGCCGCGCAGGCCGAAGGTCAAGGTGTAGAAGACATAGTCGCAGCTGCGCTGGCCGCCGGTCTTGGTGAAGAACGGCACGACACGTCCGGGCTCCGGATTGATGATGCGCGGATTGTCGAGCTGCAACGGCTGCACATCTGGGCTGGTGACAGCCTGGACGGTCTGGGAGGCGGATGCCGGCAGTGCGGGCGCAAGGGCGACCGCGATACCGGCCGCCATCAACCAGCGCGCACCGCGCCTGGCATATGACAGGGGGTTCATGATCGTCTCCATGACGGTTTTTTGCGTTTGGGTCGCGAGCGGGGATGGGGCAAGACTGTTCATCTTCGCCTCCTCAACGTTCGCAGCTGACGGCTGGGGTCCGGAGCGGCAAGGTCATCTTGCAGCAAGGATAGTAGCCACCCTTGTCCTTGTCGGACTTCCTGTAGAAGCAAAGTCCAACATCCACTCTGTCGCCCGGATAGTGGCCGGTGATGTCGATCGTGTACGGCTTGCCCGGCGCATGCGACATGGGTGAGGTCACCCCGACGCCTGGCGTCCTGGACTGGGCCTTGATCGAATCGCCGCCGAAGCCGGCATGGTCATGGAGATAGAGATCGGCCTCGAGGCCATGCGGCGTGCAGAAATACCGCACGTCCTCGACATCGAGACACGGAGGCAGATTGCCGGGCGGTGGGAAGTCCGGCGGGTAGAAGGGGGGCTCATAGCCGCCCGGTATTTCCTCATAATAGCCAGCACGGCCTTCGCAAGGGTGCCAGACGGCGACGTCGCCGACATGGCCTTCCACTTCAGGATCCTCGAAATAGCCGTCGAAATCGACGAACCAGGAGCCGAAGGGCGGCACGTTGGCCGGTTTGACGAGGTCCTTGGGCGTGATCTGCACGCCATGGACGGCAAGCGGCCCGCCGGCAGCGAGCTTTTCGGCGAGCTCGGGGTTGTCGCGCAATTTGTCGCCGGTGTTGACCAAGGTCTGGGTGCAGACCGAGGTGTCGAGATTGCCGTCGGCGTCGTAGCCGTATTGCAGGTCGAGGCCGCCGGCCGACTGCCTGTTGCCTTGCGGGAAGCCGACCGCATATTCCTGCGGCGCTTCCACCCAGATCGATTCCGTCGAGGGATCGTCGGGGTTTTCCCTGAAGTAGCGGATGACCTCGCCCTTGCCGGAATCGGCGAAGCGGCTGTAGTCGTAGCGGTTTTCGGTCGGGCCGCGTTGCGCAAGGTACATGAAGCCGCTGTTGTCGAAGGCAATGTCGGTGACGGCGTAGTCCTTGTCGGCCTTGACCGTCAGTTCCCAACGCGGATCGCCGGCGAAGGTGCCGTCGCGGGCAATGCCCACCGACCAGATTTCAGACTTTTCGCCGACCGAATAGTAGAGCCGGCCGCCATGATAGGAGACGGCCCAGACGCGGCGCTCGTCCTGGGTGTAGCCCCAGGTCTCGGCGTCTTCGGTGTCGAAGGCGGCGCCCTGTATGTCCATCACCGCGCCATCGTCGGCGACGGGAGCCAGCCCATGCGCCGGTCGCCCTGCGACGCCATGGTCGAAGGTGTCGATCGGTCCGCCGTCGGCGTCGATGCGATGGATCAGGCCGGTGTCGAGGTCGGAGGCGAAGAACTGGCGATGGACGGGATCGAAGGTGAGGTTGCCGATGCCGGGACCGCTGTTGGTCTCGATGTCGGCGAATTTGGCGACCTGGCCGGTGATGCCGTCGATCTTCCAGATGGTACCTGGTCCGCCGCCGTTTTCGGTGCCGAACTGGCCCTCCATGAAAGTGGCGCCCGCCGTGCCGCGGCGCTGCCGCTCCGGCCTGCCGTCCTTGTCGGCGTCCGGGGTGACGATCTCGACGCCATGCAGCGAGCTGGCGGCGGCATAGAGGTTGGGAATGCCCGATGGCACACCGTCGCGCACGCCGTCATCATAGGCGAGGCCGAACACCTCGCCGATCTGGCCTGATGTCACCTCGAAAGGCGGCGGCGTGAAGACGAGCTGGCCGGAGGCCGGGCCGCCCAGGTGCGAAACATCGAACACGCGCAAGCTGGCGCGCGAAGTGTCGATGAAGGTCTCGTCGACCGGATCGACGCCGGGCGGCAGGCCCTCGTCGAAATTCGGGATGATGGTGCCGGGAAAGCCGGTGACCGCCATCGAGCCGGGATAAATGATCTGGGTTTCCTGCGCCTGGGCGGCGCCTCCAAGCCACAGGCTGGCGGCAAGTGCCAGCACCAGCAAGCCGCTGCCTGCATGCGCAGCTCGTCGCAAGCCGCCGGCAAAATGGAGAGAAGACACAAACGTGCCGTGGACGCGAGACATGAAGCTACCCCCGTTAGCCACGGGAGAAACACCCGGCATCGCCGCGCAAATCAGGGCAAGGCGCGGTGGTCCGGCACGTTCTTCCCTGATCGAATTGTCTGCTTTCCTCATAGTCACGATACGCCTGCTCCTGCGCAGGGTCAACGGAATCAGCGGAAAGCCCAGCGCATCGACCCCCTCCCGAAGGCGGTGGTCGCGCCGAGCTCCTGTTGGTCCCGGAGACCATGGAGTCTCTGGGTTGCTGGTCATGGGGGCTTCCTTTCCGGGGCCGCACCATGCGGCACCTGGACATCAGTCGCGGGCGGAGGTGGAAAGGTTCATGGAAGCCTTGCGCAGAATGCTTGCGCGCGATGCCGCCTGTTCTTATATACGCGCCAAGCCGTGCGGCGCCGGAGGACCGGTGGCCGGACGGGATTTCTTGTGAACAGGGGCTTTCGTCGGAACGCCTTACCGGGTCCTGAGAGCCTGCTTAGCGGAGAGACTAGAAAAATGGCAAAAGTAATCGGTATCGATCTCGGCACCACCAACTCCTGTATCGCCATCATGGATGGCAAGGAGCCGAAGGTAATCGAGAATGCGGAAGGCGCGCGCACGACGCCTTCCATCGTCGCCATCTCGGGCGACGGCGAACGTCTCGTCGGCCAGCCGGCCAAGCGCCAGGCGGTCACCAATCCTGAAAACACCATCTTCGCGGTCAAGCGCCTGATCGGCCGCCGCTATGACGATCCGGTGACGGAGAAGGACAAGAAGCTCGTCCCCTACAAGATCGTCAAGGGCGACAATGGCGATGCCTGGGTCGAGGCCGGCGGCAAGAAGCAGTCGCCCTCGCAGATCTCGGCCATGATCCTGCAGAAGATGAAGGAAACGGCGGAGGCCTATCTCGGCGAGAAGGTCGAGAAGGCGGTCATCACCGTTCCGGCCTATTTCAACGACGCCCAGCGCCAGGCGACCAAGGACGCCGGCAAGATCGCCGGCCTCGAAGTGCTGCGCATCATCAACGAGCCGACCGCGGCAGCACTTGCCTACGGCCTCGACAAGAAGGAAGGCAAGACCATTGCCGTCTATGACCTTGGCGGCGGCACGTTCGACATTTCGGTGCTCGAGATCGGCGACGGCGTGTTCGAGGTGAAGTCGACCAATGGCGACACCTTCCTCGGCGGCGAGGATTTCGACATGCGCCTGGTCGAGTATCTGGCGGCCGAGTTCAAGAAGGAACAGGGCATAGACCTGAAGAACGACAAGCTCGCCCTGCAGCGCCTCAAGGAGGCGGCAGAGAAGGCCAAGATCGAGCTGTCGTCGACGACACAGACCGAAATCAACCTGCCCTTCATCACGGCCGACGCGACCGGACCGAAGCACCTGACGCTGAAGCTGACGCGCGCCAAGTTCGAAAGCCTGGTCGAGGATCTCGTCCAGCGCACCATCGAGCCGTGCAAGGCGGCGCTCAAGGACGCCGGCCTGAAGGCCGCTGAGATCGACGAAGTGGTCCTGGTCGGCGGCATGACCCGCATGCCCAAGATCCAGGAGATCGTGAAGCAGTTCTTCGGCAAGGAGCCGCACAAGGGCGTCAACCCGGATGAGGTCGTCGCACTCGGCGCCGCCATCCAGGCCGGCGTGCTGCAGGGCGACGTCAAGGACGTGCTGCTGCTCGACGTGACGCCGCTGTCGCTCGGCATCGAGACGCTGGGCGGCGTGTTCACGCGACTGATCGAACGCAACACGACGATCCCGACCAAGAAGAGCCAGGTGTTCTCGACGGCCGAGGATTCGCAGTCGGCCGTGACCATCCGCGTCTTCCAGGGCGAGCGTGAAATGGCCGCCGACAACAAGGCGCTCGGCCAGTTCGATCTGGTCGGCATTCCGCCGGCGCCGCGTGGCGTGCCGCAGATCGAAGTCACCTTCGACATCGACGCCAACGGCATTGTCAACGTCTCGGCCAAGGACAAGGGCACCGGCAAGGAGCACCAGATCCGCATCCAGGCGTCGGGTGGTCTTTCGGACGCCGACATCGAGAAGATGGTCAAGGACGCCGAGGCCAACGCCGACACCGACAAGAAGCGTCGCGCCGTGGTCGAGGCCCGCAACCAGGCCGAAGCCCTGGTGCATTCGTCGGAGAAGTCGCTGAAGGAATATGGCGACAAGGTCTCCGAGGCCGAGCGCACCGCTATATCCGATGCGATCGCGGCGCTGAAGACCGCTGCCGAGGGCGACGATCCGGCCGACATCGAGGCCAAGAGCCAGGTGCTTGCCGAAGCCTCCATGAAGCTTGGCCAGGCCATGTACGAGGCCTCGCAGAAGGAAGCGGCGGAAGCCGATGCCAAGGCGGATGCCGCCAAGAACTCCGATGTGGTCGACGCCGATTTCGAGGAAATCGACGAGGACGACGACAAGAAGAAGTCGGCCTGAACGGTCTGACGGCAAGATAATGCGAAAAGCCCGGCGCAAGGCCGGGCTTTTTTGCAACCCTCGCTGAAAAAAATGCGAGCGCTGCCGAAAAAATCACTGAAAACCACGGACAAGTTCGCGCCGGCCCTAGCATACGGGCAGCACCGCTCCTAAATCGAACAACGTGCCGGCAAACGACGCACACCATGCATCAAGACGTTGATCCGGAACTGCGGGAAAAAATGAAAGCTGATTTCTACGAAACGCTGGGCGTGCAAAAGGGCGCCGACGACAAGGAGCTCAAGAGCGCTTTTCGCAAGCTCGCCATGCAGTTCCATCCCGACCGCAATCCCGGCGATCATTCCTGCGAGCACAAATTCAAGGAAATCAATGAAGCCTACGAGACGCTGAAGGACCCGCAGAAGCGCGCCGCCTATGACCGTTTCGGCCACGCCGCCTTCGAGCAGGGCGGCATGAATGGCGCGCAGGGCTTTGGTGCGGGCGGCTTTGCCGATATCTTCGAGGATATTTTCGGCGACATGATGGGTGGCCGCCAGCGCCGCTCTTCCGGTGGCCGCGAGCGCGGCGCCGACCTGCGCTACAACATGGAAATCTCGCTGGAGGAAGCCTTCGCGGGCAAGACCGCGCAGATTCGCGTGCCGGCTTCGATATCCTGCACGGAATGCTCGGGCAGCGGCGCGAAGCCCGGCACCCAGCCGGTCACCTGCTCGATGTGCAACGGCCACGGCAAGGTGCGCGCCACGCAAGGGTTTTTCTCGATCGAGCGGACCTGCCCGCAATGCCAGGGGCGCGGCCAGACGATCAAGGATCCGTGCCCGAAATGCGCCGGCCAAGGCCGCGTCACCGAGGAACGCTCGCTGTCGGTCAACATCCCGGCCGGCATCGAGGACGGCACCCGCATCCGCCTGGCCAATGAGGGCGAGGCCGGGCTGCGCGGCGGGCCGTCGGGCGACCTCTATATCTTCCTGGCCGTCAAGCCGCACGAATTCTTTCAGCGCGACGGCGCCGATCTCTATTGCAAGGTGCCGATCTCGATGACGACGGCGGCCCTTGGCGGGTCGTTCGAGGTGACGACGCTCGACGGCACACAGACCAAGGTGAAGGTGACCGAAGGCACGCAGAACGGACGCCAGTTCCGCCTCAAGGGCAAGGGCATGCCGGTGTTGCGCCAGCCCAATGTCGGCGACCTCTACATCCAGACCGCGGTCGAGACGCCGCAGAACCTGTCGCGCCGCCAGCGCGAATTGCTGGAGGAGTTCGAACAACTGTCCTCGCAGGACAATTCGCCCCAATCGAGCGGCTTTTTCGCCCGCATGAAGGACTTTTTCGAATCTTTCGGCGAGCGTTGAGACGCGACCAGAGCTATCTTATCCACGACACAGGCAGGGCAGCGCCTTGCCTTGCGTCATCCAGGTGTTAAGTAGCTTCCAAGGGGAGCGCTGAGGAGAGCTTGCATGGCACGTGGTCACGGACTACGGAAGGCGTTTGCCGAGAAGTTCGACGACGAACTCAAATTCTTCAAGGGCTGGATCGACAAGCCGAAGACGGTCGGCTCCATTGTTCCGACCAGCTCGATCACCGCCCGCAAGATGGCTTCGATCGTCAACCCGAAGTCCGGACTGCCGGTGCTCGAGGTCGGTCCCGGTACCGGGGTCATCACCCGCGCCATCCTCGCCCAGGGCGTGCGGCCTGAAAACCTCTACGCGGTCGAATATTCCACCGATTTCGTGCGCCACCTGCGCCAGCTCTATCCCGGCGTCAACGTCATCGAGGGCGATGCCTTCAACCTCAACGCCACGCTTGGCGAGAGAAGCGGGATGATCTTCGATAGCGTCGTTTCCGGAGTGCCGCTGCTCAACTTCCCGGTCGCCCAGCGCATCGCCTATATCGAAAGCCTGCTCGACCGCATCCCGGCCGGACGGCCGATCGTGCAGCTGACCTATGGTCCGATGTCGCCGATCCCGGCCGGCCGCGGCGACTACACGGTCAAGCATTTCGACTTCATCTTCCGCAATATCCCGCCGACGCAGCTTTGGATCTATAGGCGCGGCAGCGGCGATTGACGCGGATTCTCGCCCGGTATCCCGCCTGCTTCGCCGGGAAAACGAATTTGGTGATTTATCGCCGTTCGGTATCATTTGATATTTAATTGCAGGTATAGAGAAACTGCTGATCGGTATAGCGTGGGCTCCGGATGCATAAGGAGCTACCCTTGCGCCTCGCATGTTCCCTATTGTTGTTTTTTTCTGGATTTCTGGCGACGGCGCCATTGGCCGCCGAGCCCATCTCGCTTCGAGGACAGTGGCGACAAGTCGCCTCCAATGCCGGGGCTTGTCACAATTGTCGTGTATCGATCGAGCGGCACGGTAATGCGCTTTTGGTGACAGCGAATAACGGATGGACGGCAACAGTTGTTCCAGATCAGGCTGGCGGTCGATTCGCGAAGGGAGAAGGGCGATGGGGTTCTGACTCTGGTGGTTCCTATAAAGGACAGCCTTTTCAGATTCTTGTTGCCTCGAAAGATGGCGGACGGATGTGGATGGCCATGTCCGTGAGATCGGCAAAAGGTAGGCAAGCAGTCATCCAAGCGGTCTTTGAACTAGAGAACCCCGCCGATACTGAACTTTGAAATCGCCGCGCCTCCAACGTCCATGATGCGCCTCCGTGTCTAGCGACAATATGAGCTCGGCTATTTGATTCAGTCCGTGCATCGCCTATAGCTGCCGCGACAGCATGGGAGACTCGATGCCGATCATCCCGAAAATCCTCGTCTTCGCCGGCTCGGTGCGCAGCGGCGCCTATAGCGGCAGGACCGCCGACGTGGCGCAGAAGGAACTTGCGGTGCAAGGCGCCGAGGTGACCCGCATTTCGCTCGCCGATTATCCCTTGCCGATCCTCGACGAGGACCTGGAAAGGGAAAATGGCATCCCTGAAAACGCCCAGAAGCTGGCGCGATTGATCGCCGTCCATGATGGGCTGCTGATCGCGACGCCTGAATATAACGGCTCCATCCCGCCGTTGCTCAAGAACACGATCGACTGGGTGAGCCGGGTGCGACGGGATGGCGGCCGGTCGGTCAGGCCGCTTGCCGGCAAGGTCGCCGGCCTCTGCTCGTCCTCCAAAGGCCATTTTGCCGGCATCCGCTGCATCAATCATCTGCGCGCCGTGCTGGTGCGCTGCCAGATGGAGGTGGTGACGCCGGAATGCTCGGTGCCGGAGGGCGGCGACGCCTTCGACGGGGACGGCCATTTCCGTGACGAAAGACTGCACAAATCGATGGAGCACCTATGCCGCACGCTGATCGAAACCTCACGCATGCTGTCGACCAGGGTCGAGGCGTGACTGCCGCTGCCATGCAGGCTCACCCCATGCAGGCCAAATCCATGCAGGAAAGATTGATCGTCGGCCTCGACGTGCCGACCGTGACGGAGGCCGAGCAGGCGGTGCGCGAGCTCGACGGTGTCGTCTCCTTCTACAAGATCGGCTATCAGCTGGCCTTTGCCGGCGGGCTCGACTTTGCCAGGGAGCTGGCCAGCGGCGGAACGAAAATCTTCCTCGACATGAAGCTGCTCGACATCGACCACACAGTGGCCAAAGGCGTCGAGAACATCGTCAAGATGGGCATGACCATGCTGACCATACATGCTTATCCCAAGGCGATGCAGGCGGCGGTGGAGGCAGCGCGCGGCAGCGAGCTTTGCCTGCTTGCCGTCAGCGTCCTGACCTCGATGGATGAGCAGGACATGATCGATGCCGGCTATGAATATGACCCGCACACGCTGGTGCTGAGGCGCTCGGAACAGGCGCTGCATGCCGGCATGGGCGGCATCGTCTGCTCGGCCGCGGAGGCCGAAGCGGTGCGCCGCCTCGTCGGCCCCGACATGGCGGTGGTGACACCCGGCATACGCCCCGTGGGCAGCGATCATGGCGACCAGAAGCGCGTGATGACACCTGCGCAAGCCATTCGCAGCGGCTCCAGCCATCTGGTTGTCGGGCGCCCGATCGTCGCTGCGGCGGACAGACGCGCGGCGGCTGAAGCCATCCTCGACGAAATGCGCTCGGCATAAGGAATAGGGAGAAGAAGAATGCCCAAGGGATACTGGATCGCCCGCGTCGATGTGCGCGACGCGGAAGGCTACAAGGATTACGTCGCGGCGGCGAAGCCGGCTTTCGAGCGCTTCGGCGCGAAATTCCTGGCCCGTGGCGGCGAGCATGAGAAAGCCGAGGGCCCCGGCCGCGCGCGCAATGTGCTCATCGAGTTCGAATCGCTCGCCGTCGCGCATGACTGCTACCATTCGCCGGAATATCAACGCGCAGTGGCGATCCGCCAGAAGGTGGCCGACGGCGAGATCGTGCTGGTGGAAGGGGTCTAGCGAAAGAGCCTGTTCGCCGCGGTTTCCGCCATCGCGTCGACGAGTTCCAGCCCCCATTGCTGGCGGCAATAAGCGCGGAAATCGAAACAGGGCAGGCCGGGGCAGACCTCGAACTCGATGAGATGAACCGTATCGTCGGCCTCGACGCGCGCGTCGACGGAAAACACGTCGCGCAGGCCGAGCCCGTCCATCAACCGTTTGGCAATCGTGCGGATTCTGGCATCGGCCACCGGCTGACTGTTTGCGACCGGAGCGAGCTCGGGTTCGGCATAATGCCCGGCGGCCTTCGCGGCTTCGCCGGTGTCGCCATAAAGCGCCAGGCTGTCGGCCATCGTCTGGAAATCCGCGCCTGACTCGACAAAGGCGATGCCAAGCGCCTCGGCACCGGTTTGCGGCGTCAGCCCGAGGAAGCTGGCGCGCACATTGCGGCCCGCGACATAGGGCTGGACGACGACATCATCGCGATAGGCCGCGAAAACACGCCGGCTAAGCTCCAGCACGTGACCGAGATCGGTTACGCGCGAATCCGGCCAGATGCCGATCTTGGCGCCGAGCCTGTTGGGCTTGACGAACCAGCCGGCGGCGGAGGCCGGCGGCTCGACCAGCCATTCGCCATTGCGCGCAAAACCCGCCGACGGCACCGGCAGGCCGAGCGCGCCAAGCACGGCGCCGGAACGGAACTTGTCCTGGCAGAGAGCGAACAGCGCATCGTCCGCTCCGATCGTCCTCATTCCGTTGAGCCGCGCCAGCGCGGGTGCGGCGCCGCCACGGAAATAGGCGATGCCGTCGGTCAGCGTCCAGACCAGCGTCGTGGAAGGATCGGCTTCGGGAAGCGCCCTTGCGGCATGGTCCAGCTCCACCGCCGCGAAGATGAGGCCACGCCTGTCACAGGCGGCGGCCAGCGCATCGAATTCGGGGGCGAGGTCGGTCGATTGCGCCAGATAGGACGATATCTCGGCCGCGCGCTGCGGTGCGTGACCGTCGGCGACCAGGCGGTCGAAGCAGGCCTTCTCCGGCTCGTGAACGAGGATCAGCTTTGGCTTGTGACTCGACATGAGACGAACATTCCCGGCCGTGCGATCACCTAGCATCGCACGGTCGACGCAAACGGCTTTCGCGAAACCGACTCAAGCCGGACGCCTGCGTGACAGCACCACGATAGATTGCGCGGAGCCGATCGTCCGACCTGTTCAGGCGATCAGCACGCGCGGCTCGAAGCGGCCGTTGACGGGAATATCTAGGACGAACGTCATGCCTGCCTGCGGATCGAGCTGGCGCTGCTTGTCGTCCTTGCCTTTCCACGCCGACGTCACCGCCAGCCGGTCGGCGTTCCTGCCGACAAAGGCCGGGCACGAGGGCTGCGTCACCGGCATCGCAACTTCGCGCAGCAATGTTCCGTCGGGCGAATAGGCCTTGACCGCCTTGCCGCCCCAGACGGCGTTCCACAGCACGCCGTCGCGGTCGACGACCGATCCGTCGACATAGCCCTTGGACGAGCGGTGATCGACGAACACTTTTGGTTCTCCAGAGGGCAGGCCGCTCGCCGGATCGCAGGCGACGCGCATCAGCAGGCCGGTCGAGGTGTCGGTGTAATAGGCGAGCGCGCCATCCCCGGAGAAACAAATCGAGTTCGACACGGTGATGCCGGAGAACAGCTTGCGCAGTTCACCCCTGAAGAACCAGTAGATCGCACCGGCGCCCTTTGCCTCGCTCTTGCCCATCGTCCCCATCCACAAGGCGCCGCAGGGATGGACACGGGAATCGTTGGACCGGGTAAGGGGGTTGTCCGCCTCGACAGGCGTATGCAGCGTCATCTGGCCGGTCGCGACATCGCGGACGAAGAGGCCGGTCTCGGTGGCGATCAGCTGGCGCTTGTCATCGACGATGGCGATGGCGCTCGCCATCTGGCCAAGCTCATGGATCTTCAGCGCACCACCGGCCACGAGCTTTTCCAGGAGCTGGCCGTTGACGATATCGAACCAGAACAGCGCGTCGGTGGCGGGATCGTAGCTTGGCCCTTCGCCGAGCTCGCAGACATGATCGGAAAAAACCGAAACCTTGTTCATCATGCGTCTCCGAATGCTACGTCCCAGGCAGCGACGGCGGCGTGAGCGCGCGCCGCCACGTCATCGACGCTCATGCCTGGCTTGAACAGGCTGGAGCCAAGCCCGAAGACCGTCACACCAACCGCCTTGTAACCGGCAAAGTCCTTGTCCGAAACGCCGCCGACCGCGCCGACCAGCGTCTGCGCCGGCAGCACGGCCCGGATAGCGGAAATGCCTGATGCGCCGAGCACGCTGGCGGGAAAGAATTTCAGCGCCGAGGCGCCGAGCCGGATCGCCTGGAAGGCTTCCGTGGGGGTAAACACGCCGGGCATGGTGACCATACCGTATGTCCTGGCACGGCCCATGACCTCGGCATCGATGTTGGGGCTGACCAGCAGCCGGCCGCCGGCCTGGTGAAGATTGTCGACGTCGGCCCCCGTAAGCACCGTGCCGGCGCCGACCAGGGCGGTTTTCGGCAGCACTTCGACAATCCTGGCGATCGACGAGAACGGCTCGGGCGAGTTCAGCGGCACCTCTATGGCCTCGATGCCGGCGTCGAACAGCGCCTGGCCCATGGCTATCGCTTCGGCCGGCTTGAGGCCGCGCAGGATAGCGACCAGGCCGCGCTTGAGTTTTGGAAAGGGTGCGGTCTGGCTCATATGGCGGCTCCACTTCTGGCAATCATGCCATTCTCCCGCGCGGCCTCGATCAGGCCGGCGCGTACAGCCTCGTCCGCATCGACTGTCCGCACACCTAGCCCGGCAAAACCGAGCGCAGTCTGGTAAAGCACCGCCAGCGCGCCCGAGGCAACCAGCACGACCGATGTCGCGCCGGCGCCATGACGGCGCCGGGCAGAGGCGATCTCGCCGCCGATCAGCAGGCCCGACAGGCAGGCGGCCGCATCATCGCCCTTGAGATCCTGGAGCAGGCCGGCAGCGCGGATGGCAAACAGCCGCGAGGTGACATCACCACCCTCGCCCAGTGCTGTTTCGCACCAGCGGCGGAAGAACGGATTGTCGGGAGCAACCGGGCTGGGATGTTCGCCCAGCGAATGGCGCAGGATCGAGTGCGCGGCAAGCACGGAAAACAGCTCGCCCGTCGGCCAGGTGCCGAAGCCGGCGACGGCGCCGTCCTCGACCAGCACCCATTTCGAATGGGTGCCGGGCATGCAGACCAGTTCGCGGCCTCTGGCAGGCAGGCCAGCGCCGGCAAGCTGCGTCTCCTCGCCGCGCATGACGTCGGGCGCGTCGGCCAGGCGCTGGGCAAGGCCGGGGACGATGCGGATGTCGCGTTTCTGATCTGGCACCCGGGCGGCGCCGCCAAGAATGGCGCCGAGCGGCGACGGCACGCTGACATAGGGCGCCTCCAGCCAGCCCTGGCGGGAACCGGCCATGCCGCAGATGATGACGGGCAATGCCTCCGGTGCGCCCATCGCTGCCAGATGGCCCTCCAGGACGTTGGCGAAGCCCTTTTCGCGCGCGGTGATCAGGCCATCGTCGCCGCGACGTTCGGCAAGCACCTTGCCGCCGCCGTCGATCAGCCAGGCCCGAAGCCGGGTCGTGCCCCAATCGAGTGCGGCGACTGCCGGAACGTTGCTGGCAAACCCTGGGCTCACAGGAAGCCTCCATCGACGATCAGCATTTGCGCGGTCAGCATGCGCGAGGCATCTGAGGCCAGGAACAGCACCGTGCCGACCATGTCGTCCGGCCGCATGACGTCCCTGATGCATTGCTTGGCGACATGGGCGGCAAGTGCCTCTTCCGTCACCCAGCGCTCCTGCTGCCGCTCGGTGATCACCCAGCCGGGCGCGACGGCGTTGACGCGGATGCGGTCGGGACCAAGCTTGCCGGCCAACCCCTTGGTGAGGCCGAGTATGCCCGCCTTGGCGGCGGTATAGGCCGGCATGTCTGGATGGTTGATCAGGTAGGAGGTCGAGGTGAAATTGATGATCGAGCCGCCGCCGGCCCGCTTCATGCCTGGTGCCACGGCCTGCGCGGTGAAGAAATGCGGTCGCAGGTTGATGGCGAGGTTGTTGTCCCAGAAATCGACGGTAACGTCCTCGACGGCATGGCGTTCGTCCCAGGCGGCATTGTTGACCAGCACGGTGACGTCGCCATGCGCGTCGGCGGCCCTTGCCGCAGAGGCGCGCAGTGCCTCGACGTCGCGCAGATCGGTCTTGAGGTAGAGCGGTCGGTGGCCGAGCTCCTTCTCGATGCGACCGGCGAGCGCGGTGCTCGGCGCGTCGGCGATGTCGAGGAAGGCGACCTTGGCGCCCTGGCGCATGAACCCTTCGGTCAACGCCGCGCCGATGCCGGAGCCGCCGCCGGTGATCAGCACCGAAGCGCCTTCGAGGTCGGCAAAACGCGCCGATGGCATCATGATTTTCGTCTCCCGGGTCAACCGGCGCGCATCCTAGCCAGACACGTCCGGCGGGCAAGGGCGAAAAGACGCTATTTCGGCCTTATGTCGGACAAAAAGGCGATGGCGATGGCGCGAGACCGCCAGGCGGCATCGCCGCATGGCCGGCAGCGCCGAATTTCGCCGCTCAGATCGCCTTGGCGCGCAAGGCGCCGCGGAAGGAATCGCGGAGGTAGCCCAATGTGGCGTCGGCATCGGCCGGCTTGCCGAAGAGATAGCCCTGCCCGCCGGCGCAACCGAACTGGACCAGCCGGTCGGCCTGCGCCTCCTCTTCGATGCCTTCGGCAACCACGTCCATGGCGAGCCCTTCGCACATGGCGAGAATGGCGCGGATGATGTGTTCGGACGGCCGGTCGTCGAGAATGGAGGAGACGAAGGCGCGGTCGATCTTGAGCTTGTCGAAATGAAACTCGCGCAGGCGGCCGAGCGAGGACTGGCCGGTGCCGAAATCGTCGAGCGAGATGCGGATGCCGACACGGCGCAGATCCTCGACGATCTGCGCGGCCGAGGCAGGGTCGTTCATCAGGCCGGTCTCGGTGATCTCGATCTCCAGCCGGCGCGGATCGAACCCGGTGCGGTCGAGGATCGCCAGTATGTGCAGGCCGGTGTTCTGGTCGACGAGCTGCGAGGGCGACAGGTTGAAGGACAGGAACAGGTCCTTCGGCCAGCTCCTGGCGGCTTCCGTCGCCTTGCGCAGCACCAGCTGCGACAGCGGGCCGATGATGCCGCGCTCCTCGGCGATCGGAATGAAGACGGTCGGCGGCACCGCGCCGAGGTCGCGGTCGGTCCAGCGCGCCAGCGTCTCGAAGCCGATGGTGCGGCGCGTGGTGAGGTCGACGATCGGCTGGAAATGCGGCTCCACCTCGCCGGCGGAGACGGCGCGGCGCAGCGCCTGCTCGATGCGGGTGACGCGCTTGGCGGCCTCTTCCATCTCGCGGGTGTAGACGACGACGCGGCCACGGCCGGAGCGCTTGGCATGGTAAAGCGCCGTTTCGGCCTTGTTGATGAGGATTTCGGTGGTCTCGTCGCCGGAATAGAACAGCGAGCAGCCGACAGAGGCAGAAAGTCTGGCGGTGCGTTCGCCGACATCATAGGGCGCCGACAGGATCTCGATCAGCATGCGGGATTTTTCCGCCGCCGCCTCCTCCGAGAATACCAGGGGATAGAGGAAGGCGAATTCGTCGGCGCCGATGCGGCAGACCGTCGAATGGCCGTCCATCGAGGCGCGCAGCCGCATCGCGACCTGGATCAGGATGTCGTCGCCTGCCTTGTGGCCGAACAGGTCGTTGATCGGCTTGAAGCCGTCAAGGTCGAGAATGCCGACGGTGAAGGGCGCGGGATCGTCGGCGCGGTCGCTGATCAGGCGGTCGACCTTGTCGAAGAAGCGGCGATGATTGCCAAGCCCGGTCAACGGATCGGTGAACGCCAGATCCGTGCTTTCCCCGTTTGCCTGACCGGTGCCAAACGGAGTTTGCATCGGTGTCCCTGCTCGTCCCTGCTTTTGTCGTCGGAATTTATTTCGAGACTGGCAGTAAACCCTTTAGGAAACGTATCGCTTGAATCGATTTTTCGAGACTCGCGAACGATCCCATGACGCTATCTGAAGCGCTGCAGGTGATCGACAAGTGCGCGCAGCTTCGGCGCCATGTTGCGACGGCCTGGATAATAAAGAAAGAAGCCGGCAAAGCGTGGGCAGTAGGTCTCCAGGATGGGCACCAGAACACCGACCGGAAAATCATGGCTCAACCAGCGCAAAGCCATATGCCGGCATGTGGGTGACAGCCGATGGCCATGTCCGTCATAAGCTGCTTCCAAACGGCCGCTACGACGAAGCGCGTGGGATCCGGGAAAGCGCGTATCGGGGGCGTTACGAAGTTCGGGGGCAATCACATCGACTATTGGGACGATACCGGATTCACCGCCGATGGCACGTTCGTCGACGGCGTGCTGCATCACGGCGGCATGATCCTATGTCGGAAGGAGTAGCGGCTGCCGGTCGGATCAGCCGCCGAGCCGGACGCGGTAGAGTTCCAGGGGGCCGCCCCTGGTCTCCGCCACCGGCTCCAGCCATTCCGGCACGTTGCCGCGCATCAGACCGGCCAGAAAACCGTCCGGCGCCCTGGCCGCAAACAGCCGGCTTTCCGGGTTGCCGTGGCACAGCGCGACAAGGCCGACATGGTGGCTTTCGACGACGGCTTTCGCGTCGGTGGCCGAGCCCAGCAAGGCGTCGAACACGAGCAGGTTACCGGCGACGTTGCGATGGTAGGGCCCGGCGAACACGCGATGACCGGTAAAGGCGAGGATCGGCGAGCCAAGATTGGAGATGGCAAGCACCGTGGTGGGGGCCATCGCGCCAAGCGCGGCGAACGAAGCCTTGCTGTTGCAGGGCGCATCGATGCCGGCGTCCCTGGCGGGAGCAGCGGCTGCGAAGGCGCTCGATGCCGCTTGAGCTGCGCCCGACCAGATCGCGTTGACCGAGATCAGCCAGGCCGCGGCCATCCTGAGCACGGAACCACTGGACGGGCTGGCTTCTGCCCGCTGCCGCCATTTGGCGATCCAGGCCGAAAGCGGGATCACCGCGAAGACGATGGAGAAGGTCGAGCCGCGCACTTCCCAGGCACTGACCAGAAGCGCCACCACCAGCAGCGCGGTGACGAGGCTGTCCTGCCGCCGCCAGCCGCCATGGCTGAAGCGGAGCGCCATCAGAACGATCGCCACCAATGGCGTGGCAAAGCGCGCCACCGCCCTTGCCGGATCGTCGGCGACAAGCTGGACGATCGACTGCGCCTCCTCGATATAGCCGAGCCACATTTGCTGCAGGCGCGGATCGAGATGAGCATAGGGGGCCGCCAGGCATTGCGGAAACAGGAGCCCCACGACGAGAGCGAGAGCGACGGCCAGCAGGCCAAGCGACATCAGGCGCCGGGCGGCCGTTGCGTTGGCGGCCTTCCATGAAGCAATGATTGCCAGACCGGCGCCGGCAAGCCCGGTGACGGCGAACTGCACGACCGAGAACGTGTCGCATTGGGCCTGGCCCCAGGACGAGACGGGGATGGTTGCGGCGAAGACGAGAGCCGAGGCGCCGGCGACGCCGAGGCCGAAATCCCTGGCGATCAGCCTTTCACCCTCCCGATTGCCGAGAAACAGCAGCGCGACGACGGCGCCGAGGGATCCGGCATAGGGCGCGCTTTCCATGCCGATGGCCAAGGTCAGCGTGGCGCAGAGGCCCGCGACGAGAGCAGCCGGCCGATGCGTTGGCGCCTCGAGCAGCAAGGCGAGGCTCGCCAGCGTCAGCATCAGTTGGACATTGTGATGATCGAGCGCGCCGGGAGAAAAAATCCCGATGTAATACAAGGCCGCCCCGCCGACGACGGCGGCGGGCAGCACCGCGTGCGGGCCGGCGAAAGCGCGCGCGGCGCGGACGATGAAGAAGATCGCGAGCCAGAACTGCAGCGCGGGCCAAAGTATTTGCACGATTTGTTCGGCCAAGGCGGTGCTGCCCGTCAGGGCCGAAACGGCAAGGATGCTCAGTGCCAGCGGCGCGTCGAGCAGCCGCGACCAGTGCATGACGAAGCCGCCTTCGAGACCCATCCTGTACTGGTGCAGGTCGAACCAGCCCTGGCCCGCCAGCAGGTCGCGGACTTCGACCAATTGCAGCAGGCTGTCATTGTCGCCCGCCGGATTGGCCAGTTGCGGGAATCCCTGCTGGGCCTCGAGCCCCAGCAGCAGCAAGGCTGCAAACAACGCAACTGCGATATCGGACTTCCAGGTGGAAGTTCCCCTTGCCGTGCCCATCCCGATCGCCCTTGGCGTGAATGCCGGGCCTTTCCAGGCCAATCGACACTCGTGAAGTCGGTCTTAAACCTAGCCTTAACGGCTTCAATAAATAGTAAAACCGCCTGAACGCGGCCGGTTTCCGGAGCGCGGCCGCATGGTCGACAAGGCATTCGGAGACGAAAATGCCGCAAGACATCAGCCGTGAACCCATCATCGCCGTGCTCCTGCCTTGCTACAATGAGGAGCTGACCATCGCCGAGGTGGTACGGCGGTTCCGCGAGACGCTGCCTGCGGCAACCATCTATGTCTACGACAACAATTCGAAGGATCTGACCGCCCTGCGCGCCCGCGCGGCCGGCGCCATCGTGGTTCGTGAGCCGCGCCAGGGCAAGGGCAATGTGGTGCGGCGCATGTTCGCCGACATCGACGCCGACATCTATCTGATGGCCGATGGCGACGGCACCTACGCGCCCGAAGACGCGCCGCAACTGATCAACACGCTCTTGACCGAACGTTGCGACATGGTGGTGGGCACCAGGCGCGGCGTCAACGACGATGCCGGCCGCGCCGGGCATGCCTTTGGCAACCGTGTCTTCAACAGCCTCTACAAATGGCTGTTCGGCGACGATTTCACCGACATCTTCTCCGGCTACCGCGTTTTCACCAGGCGTTTCGTCAAGAGCTTTCCCGCCGTGTCCGGCGGCTTCGAGATCGAGACCGAAATGTCGGTGCACGCCTCGCAGCTCAAATTGCCGGTCAGCGAAATCGCGCTCGACTACGGACGCCGGCCGGAAGGCTCGTCGTCGAAACTGTCGACCTTCCGCGACGGCGCCAGGATCCTGTGGATGTTCGCCATGCTGATGAAGGAGACGCAGCCGCTGCGCTTCTTCGGCGCCTTTTCGCTGTTCTTCCTGGCCTCAAGCCTGTTCCTGATGGCGCCGGTGCTGGTCGAATTCGCCGAAACCGGTCTCGTTCCGCGCATGCCGACATGGGTGCTGTCGGTCGGGCTGCTGCTTCTGTCCATGCTGGCGGCGGTGACCGGAGTGATTCTTGATTCGGTCTCGCGTGGGCGCGCCGAACAGAAGCGGATCTTCTATCTCTCCATGCCTTCGGGCCGTGTCGAGCGCCGCACGGGCGATGTGGTTCAGAAGCCGGAACGGGGCAAGGCCTCGCGCGCGGCCTGAACGATGCAACGCGTCGTCCGCTTTGTCGTCGCAGGCGGCATCGGTTTCGTCGCCGACGCGGCGGCACTCTGGCTGCTGCTCGCCGTCACGCCGCTCGGGCCCTTCGTCAGCCGCATGCTCTCGATCGGCTTTGCGCTCTGCGTCACATGGCAGATCAACCGGCATCTGACCTTCTCGCCGTCGAGCAGGGGATTGACACAGGAAGGCGCCCGCTATGGCGGCGTCGGCGTCGCCACCAGCATCGTCAACTATGCCGTCTACTCGGCCATCCTGCTGGTGCTGTCGGCAGCGCCACCATTGGGCGCGCTTGCCATCGCTTCGCTGGTGGCCATGACGCTGTCCTTCGTGGGTTACTCGCGGCTGGTCTTCGACCGTTAGCGGCGTGGCCCGATTGGCAGAAGGCGCCGCGACCCTTATATCGCATGCGTTGACTGCGTTGGGGATCCACCATGAAGCTGAAAATCGCCGTCCAGATGGACCATGTCTCCACCGTGTCGATCGCCGGCGACACCTCGTTCGCGCTGTCGCTGGAAGCGCAGCGGCGCGGCCATCAATTGTTCCACTACACCCCAGACCGGTTGTCGCTGCGCGACGGCAAGGTGTTTGCCCGCATCGAGGAGATGCAGGTGCACGATGAGAAGGGCAGCCACTACTCGCTGGGCGAAAAGGTGCGTACCGACCTGTCGGAGATGGACGTCATCCTGCTGCGCCAGGACCCGCCCTTCGACATGAACTACATCACCACGACCCATATCCTCGAGCGCATCCATCCGAAGACGCTGGTCGTCAACGACCCGGCCTGGGTGCGCAACAGCCCGGAAAAGATCTTCGTCACCGAGTTTCCCGACCTGATGCCGGACACGCTGATCACCAAGGATCCGCTTGAGGTGGCCGCCTTCCGCAAGGAGTTCGGCGACATCATCGTCAAGCCGCTCTACGGCAATGGCGGCGCCGGCATCTTCCATCTCTTGGAAGCCGACCGCAACCTCGCCTCGCTGCTCGAAATGTTCGGCCAGCTGTTTCGCGAGCCCTATATCGTGCAGCGCTACCTGAAGGATGTACGCAAGGGTGACAAACGCATCATCCTGATCGACGGCGAGCCGGTCGGCGCCATCAACCGGGTGCCGGCCGAGCACGATTCCCGCTCCAACATGCATGTCGGCGGCCGCGCGGAGAAGACCGAGTTGACCGAACGTGAGCGCGAAATCTGCGCCCGCATCGGACCGTCGCTGAAAGAGCGCGGCTTCATCCTGGTCGGCATCGACGTCATCGGCGACTACATGACCGAGATCAACGTCACCTCGCCGACCGGCGTGCGTGAAGTGCAACGCTTCGGCGGCGCCGACATCGCCAGCCTGTTCTGGGACGCGGTGGAAGCGAAACGGGCATAATCCGTTTCCACTTTGTGTTAACCATGTTCCGCTTTTGCAGCCGGGTACAACCGGGGCGCAACCTGTGCGGCTACCGGGTTCCCCCGATGTTCCTGATTTGACCGAGGACTCTTCAGGCCCCGCGCTGTTCGCGCGCCCTGACATCAGCGGTCTCGGCCAGTACCCAGTCCCTGAACAGCCGGATCTTCGGGGTGTTGCGGCGGCCTTCGGAATGCACGAGCCAATAGCCGTCGCCGTCGGACCCCAGCGCCTCGAACGGCTGGATCAGCTGTCCTGTCGTCAGCAATGAGGAGTAGAGATTGCGGGTGAGGATGGCGACACCCTGGTCCGTCAGCGCCGCCATCGCGTCATAGGCCTGTGTGCCGAGCTCCGGACCGGCTATGATGCGATCCGGCTCGAAGCGGGCACCGGCTGCCTCGAACCAGATCTTCCACCAGGGATCGCTCGAACAACATAGTGGCAGCTTGTAGAGATCCTGCGGGTGGCGGATGCCTCCCACGCTCCGCACCAGCCTTGGGCTGAGCATCGGCGTGTAGTCTGCCTTGAACAGGTAGTGGGCTTCCAGGTCCGGCCATTTCCCGGTGCCGGTGCGAATGCCGATATCCATGCCGTCGCGCCCAAAATCGGCCAGCCGGGACGATGTATCGACTTTCACGGCAAGGTCCGGATGCATCAGCTGGAATGCTCCAAGGCGCACGGCGAGCCAGGTCGAGGCGAAAGTCTGGACCGTGGTGACGGAGAGCACACCGGTGGCGCCGCCCTTGGTCGCAACCCATGCGTCGGCCAGCGCCGAGAACGCGCCCGATGCGTGCGGCGCCAGCTGCTCGCCGGCCTCGGTCAAGGCGATCTGTCTTGTTTTTCTTGTGAAAAGCGGCGTTCCAGCGCGTTCTTCCAGCACCTTGATCTGATAGCTGGCCGCCGACTGGGTCATGCCGAGTTCTTCGGCCGCCTTGGTAAAGCTGCCCAGCCGCGATGCGGCTTCAAACACCCTGATGGCCCCCAAGGGCGGCAGGTCCCAGCTCATCATGCATCAATCCTGTTGATGCATGATACGCGACGTTCGATTGGAAACCAAGGGCGCACCGGCGCACACTCAAATCATCAAACTAACCCGAAAGGACATGGCAATGAACACCTCGGCTCAGCACGTCACGGTCCGTCATCCGATCCTCGACCTCTTCGTCGCTCCCTTCAGATCGCGGTCGCGCCGCCTGCTCGACCAGCGCGCGCTGTCCGACCATTTCAAGCGCGATATCGGCCTGCTCGACGGCCACGCGCCTTATGGCAGTATCCGCTAGGCGCGATTTGGCGGACAGGGACAGGAGGGAACGATGAAGGTACCTGCAGAGGCCCTGGCGAAGAGCCGCCGGACGATCGAATCGTATGAGGATTATGCGATCCGTTATGACGAGATTGTCGGGCATATCCCGCATCCGAACGACCGGGCCGCGCTCGAGCGCGCCGCGGCGATCGCCGGGCCGGGCGGCCAAGTCCTGGAGATCGGGTCCGGACCGGGCCGCGATGCGGATTTCCTGGAGGGCCTTGGCGTCAAGGTGCGCCGAACCGACGCCACGCGGCGCTTTCTCGACCTGCAGGCGGCGCGCGGCAAGACCGGCGAACTCCTCGACGTGATCACCGACGAGCTTGGCGGTCCCTACGACGCGGTTGTGGCGCTGGCAGTGCTGATCCATGTGCCTCGCGACCAGATCGACCAGGTCCTGGCGAAGATTGCGCGTTCATTGCGGCCCGGCAGTGCCTTTGTCGTCTCGATGCGCGACGGCGACGGCGAGACGGGCGGCAGATATCTTACGGTCGACTGGCGCAAGGGCGCCTTCGCCGCGCGCATCGAGGCGGCCGGCATGGAGCTTCTCAGTCACAGTTTCCGCATCGGCAGGAAGCAGCGAGGATGGGACACCTTCCTGGCGGTGAGGCCGTCGTGATCCGGCGCGGGTTGCCGCGCGTTCGCCCTCATCCCGTGCCGCTCAATCCGGGACGTTGCGAACACCGGAAGACCCTCGCACAAGGCAACAGGTTGAAGCGGACGACAAGTGAGCCCATCCGACCGTATGCACCCGTTTGCCTTTGTTCTTGTATTGTTCTTGCCTAAGCCTGAAATCTGTGGTTGTCTTGAGCTGACGTCGCTCGTGGATTGTTCACAAGGGCTGGGGGCGAGCCGGCATCGGGGGCAGAATATGGTGGCGCGGGTTCGTACGGTCGCTTTCCAGGGCATCGAGGCCGTGCCGGTCGACGTGCAGGTGATGATCGCACCCGGCAAGGTCAACATGCAGATGTTGGGATGGATTAATTTATTTCCTGCTGGGGCGTTGAGCTAGAATTTGGGCCGGTTTACATAGCTTTCTATGGATTCAGGAAGCTCCGGGCCGTCAGCATATTCGTACATTCGAATGTCTACCGACATTCAGTTGCGGGGTGACAGCCTCCGCAGGCAGGAACAAGCCTCGAAAAGGTATGCCGAGCAGCATGGTCTGCGACTGATCGAAGACTTCAAGCTTGAGGATATCGGGGTATCTGCGTTCAAAGGTGCAAACGTCACGTCCGGTTCGCTGGGCCGATTTCTGGACTTGGTTAAGGCAGGAGATATTGCCAAAGGGTCTTACCTGTTGGTCGAGTCGTTGGACCGGATAAGCCGCCAACAGGTCCTCGATTCCGTACCCGTGTTTTTCGATATCGTGAAAAGCGGGATTAACGTCGTAACCCTCGCAGACAATCACATTTACAGGGCGGGAGACACCAATTTCGCCGATGTGATCTACTCGGTCGTCGTGCTCGGACGAGCTTACGAAGAGTCAAAAACTAAGAGTATCCGCGTGGGCGCAGCCTGGGCAAACAAGCGGCAGAATGCCGGAAACAAAAAGCTCACTAGGGTTGCCCCAGCATGGCTTTCACTTCGCGAAGATCGCACCCAATTTGACGTCATTTCCGAGCGCGTCGACGTCGTCCGGCATATTTTTCAGATGGCGGACGCTGGGCACGGATCATACGTGATTGCACGGCGTCTGAATGAGTCAGGTGTGCCAACATTCACAAAATCCAACGGCTGGCATGAGTCGTACGCTACCAAGATTCTGAATAGCCGGGCCGTGTTGGGCGAATTCCAACCTCATCGATTTGATGAGCACGGAGAACGAATTCCCTTCGGCGACCCGGTGCTGAACTATTTTCCCAAGATTATCGAAGAACCGCAATTTCTTCGAATCCAGGCTTCTCGCCGAAAGAGGTTGGTCGAAGGCGCTGGTCGGAAAGGCCCTGAGTTCCGCAACCTTTTTACCAAGATAGCCAAGTGCGACTATTGTGGCGCCCCAATGCGGTTCGTCCACAAGGGTTTGCCGCCGAAGGGCACACAGTCGCTCAGGTGTACCAATGCAGTACGCAAACTGGGGTGCGTGAACAGCAGCTGGAAGGTAAGCGGTGTTTTCAGGCCACGGCCTTAAGCTCGGGAGCGGCGACGTAGGCCCACGGCAGGAGATCGTCGATCTG
>NZ_VFUR01000029.1:0-63043 GCF_006441095.1 Mesorhizobium sp. B2-5-4
CAGCCACCGTATCAAGAAATGCGCCTGGAATGACGACTATCTCATCAATGCCATCACTCATATGCGATAGCCCTGCCGTTCACGGGGAGAAGGTGCCGGCAGGCGGATGAGGGGCAGCGCGACCGCCGGTGCTCAGTTCACCGTGCGCCTTGTCCCCGGCAGATCGAGCGAGAAGGCGGGGATTGCGATGTCGAACGTCTCGCCGCGCTTGTTGCGCATCGTGTAGCGTCCGACCATGATCCCGGACGGTGTCGAGAGCGGGCAGCCGGACGTATATTGATAGCTGTCGCCGGGATTGAGCTCCGGCTGGTCGCCGACAACGCCCGGCCCGCGCACTTCCTCGACCCGGCCAGCACCATCGGTGATGTGCCAGTAGCGCGACAACAACTGCACGAACTCGTCCGACTGGTTGTCGATCGTTATCTGATAGCCCCAGACATAGCGGTTCTCCGAGGGATCCGAACGGTCCTCGAGATAGAACGGCCTGACCTGCACTTCGATGTTGCGCGTCACGGCGCGGTACATGAGCGGCTCCAAACAATCCGACGATTTTCGACGCTCCCGGTGAGCAGGTCAACGTGCGCGTCTTGTCGCGCCCAGCCTTGAAGCGCAGGTGCCGACAAAGAATGTCATTTAAGTGACACACGACAATGGTGGTGTGCACGAACCGGGCGACTCGGCGCTCTGTCGAACTGTTGAAAACGGCCATGATGCGGGCCGCCTTTCCGGAGTGACCAGATCTCGATGGAACTCACCTTCATAGCCGCCTCGCTTTCGACCGCTCTCATCTTCTCAAACGCCGCCAGCATTTCGCTTGCCGCCTCACGGCTGAAACGGCGCGGCACGATCGCCCCGCCCGCCGGCAAGTCGCAACCGGTATCGATCGTCGTCCCGTCGCGGGGCGTCGAGGCATTCACGCATGAAACGCTGGAACGCGCCTTCGCGCTCGACTGGCCACATTATGAGCTGATCTTCTGCGTCGCCCATGCGGACGACCCGGTGGTCAAACTGATAAACAGGGCGATTGCCCGGTTTTCCAAGGTGCCGGCCCGGCTGCTGATTGGCGATGACCGTGTCAGCGCCAATCCAAAGCTCAACAATTGCGTCAAGGGCTGGGAAGCGGCGCGCCACAACTGGGTCATCCTTGCCGATTCCAACGTCTTGATGCCGAGGGACTATGTCCAGCACATGATGGCGGCATGGCGGCCCGACACCGGTCTTGTCTGCTCGACGCCGATCGGTTCGCGACCCGAGGGTTTCTGGGCCGATGTCGAATGCGCCTTCCTCAACACATTGCAGGCCCGCTGGCAGTATGCCGGCGAGGCGCTCGGCCTCGGCTTTGCCCAGGGCAAGAGCATGCTATGGAACAAGCCGATGCTGAACGCCAATGGCGGCATTCGCGCGCTGGCCGCCGAGATCGCCGAGGACGCCGCCGCCACCAAGCTGGTCAACGGCCTCGGGCTGCGCGTCAATCTCGTAGCGGCGCCCTTCGAGCAGCCGCTCGGCCAGCGCACCGTTGGCGAGATCTGGTCGCGCCAGGCCCGCTGGGCGCGCCTGCGCCGCGTCACCTTTCCGCTGTTCTTCGCGCCGGAACTCCTGACCGGCGCAGCGGTGCCTCTCGCGCTGGCGCTGGTTGCGGCGGCGAGCGCGGGCGTCAGCCTCTGGGCAACCGTGATTGCCATGTTGGCGGCCTTCTACCTTCCGGAATGCGCGCTGGCCTTGTCCAAGGGCTGGCATCTGTCGCCGCGCATGGTCGCGGCGATGATCGCGCGCGACGTGATGCTCCCGTCCATCTGGGCGCGCGGCTGGCTCGGCGGCGCCGTCGACTGGCGCGGCAATGCCATGACCATCCGCACCAAGGCGGCCGAATTGGAGGAGACGCCGTCGCGCGCCTGATCGCCGCGGACGACGCTCCTAAGCAGCTTATCTAGCGGCCTGCAAAGCCTGCGCGATGTCTTCCAGCAGGTCGTCGGCGTCCTCCAGGCCGACAGACAGCCTGAGCGTGCCAGGCCCGATGCCGAGTTCGGCGCGGGCCTCGTCGCTCAAATTCTTGTGCGTCGTCGTCGCGGGATGGGTGATCAGGCTCTTGGCATCGCCGAGATTGTTCGAGATCAGCACGATGTCGAGGGCGTTCTGCAGGGCGAAGGCCGCCGGCTTGCCACCCTTGACGTCGAGGCAAATCAGCGTCGAGCCGCCCGACATCTGCTTCTTGACGATATCAGCCTGCGGGTGGTCGGCGCGGCCGGGATAGATGACGCGAGCGATCTGCGGCTGCTCGGCCAGGAAGTCGGCGATCCTGCCGGCGCTTTCCGTCTGCTGGCGCACGCGCAGCGGCAGCGTCTCGAGGCCCTTCAGCAAGGTCCAGGCATTAAACGGCGACAGGCTGGGGCCGGTGTGGCGGAAATAGTCGTGCAGGTTTTCGTCGATCCACTTCTTGTCCGATAGTATGACACCGCCCAGACAGCGGCCCTGGCCGTCAATGTGCTTGGTGGCCGAGTAGACGACGATGTGCGCGCCAAGCTGCAACGGCTTCTGCTGCAGCGGCGTAGCGAAGACGTTGTCGACGACAAGCCGCGCGCCGATCGAGTTGGCAAGCGAGGCAACGGCCGCGATGTCGACGACTTCCAGCGTCGGATTGGTCGGGCTTTCCAGGAAGAACAGCTTGGTGTTCGGCCTGACCGCCTTTTCCCAATTGGCAATGTCGGTGCCGTCGACCAAAGTCGCCTCGATGCCATAGCGCGGCGCCAGCGTCTCGACCACCCAGCGGCAGGAGCCGAACAGCGCGCGCGCCGCCACTATATGGTCGCCAGCCTTGACGCTGCACAGCAGCGCCGCCGTCACCGCCGCCATGCCCGATGCCGTGGCGCGCGCGTCCTCGGCGCCTTCCAGCGCGCACATGCGCTTTTCGAACATGTCGACGGTCGGGTTGGCGTAACGCGAATAGATGAAGCCAGGCTCTTCGCCCTTGAAGCGGGCTTCCGCCGCCTGGGCGGTCTTGTAGACATAGCCCTGGGTCAGATACATCGCCTCGGAGGTTTCGCCGAAGCCGGAACGCAGGGTTCCGCCATGCACGAGTGCCGTCTGAGGTTTCCAGTTGCGCTTCTTGGTGCTCATCGCTTTGTTCCAGACACAAAAAAACCGGCCGCGAAAGTCGCAACCGGTCCATACGGCCTTGCGGCCCGACGGTCCTTTAGCGACTTGTTTAACGTGGCTGCAAGCCGACCGGCCAAATCACCACGGGATAACGACCCTTTAGACCCGCGCCACGCTTGCGTCAATTGCCGGCTTCATTAAGAGGTTTGTACCAAGGCAGGTTCCGCAAAGTGCCCAGCGGTTTGCGGCAAGAACCTGCAACAAAGGAGACCAGTCTTGGGGCGGAGCCAGACTTTGCGGCAGACAGGCATTCTTCCCGATCAGGACATTTCGGCGCTGTTCCAGTCCGGCGCGCTGAAGTCGCCGCGTGCGCTTGATGCCGACCAGATCCAGCCGGCTAGTCTTGATCTCAGATTGGGCGAAAAGGCCTGGCGGGTGCGGGCCTCGTTCCTGCCCGGTCCCAACCACAAGGTCTCGGAAAAGCTCGATCGGCTGCAGCTGCACGAGATTAGTCTGGCCGAAGGCGCGGTTCTCGAAACCGGCTGCGTCTATATCGTGCCGCTGCTCGAAAGCCTGGCCCTGCCGGCCGACATTTCGGCCTCGGCCAATCCAAAGAGCTCGACCGGTCGCCTCGACATCTTCACCCGCGTCATGACCGACCGTGGCCACGAGTTCGACAAGATCGCCGCCGGCTACAACGGTCCGCTCTATCTCGAAGTCAGCCCGCGCACCTTCCCGATCGTTGCGCGCACCGGTTCGCGCCTGTCTCAAATCCGCTTTCGCACCGGCAACGCGCTGCTTTCAGAAGCCGAACTGCATGAATTGCACAGCGCCGAGATGCTGGTCGCCACCGAGCCGCCAAACATTTCCGGAGGCGGCATCGCGCTGTCGATTGATCTCAACGGCGACAAGGATGGGCTGGTAGGCTATCGCGGCAAGCACCACACTGGCCTCATCGATGTCGACAAGCGTGCCGCCCAGGATGTCCTCGACTTCTGGGAGCCGATCCACAAGAGCGGCGCCGGCGAACTGGTGCTCGATCCCGACGAGTTCTACATCCTCGTCAGCCAGGAGGCGGTGCATGTGCCGCCGCTCTACGCCGCCGAGATGACGCCCTTCGATCCGCTGGTCGGCGAGTTCCGTGTCCACTATGCCGGATTTTTCGATCCGGGGTTCGGCCATTCGGCGGCCGGCGGCACCGGCAGCCGCGCGGTGCTCGAAGTGCGTAGCCACGAAGTGCCGTTCATCCTCGATCATGGCCAGATTGTCGGCCGGCTGGTCTACGAACACATGCTAAAGCGCCCGCAGGCGCTTTACGGGACCGATCTCGGCTCGAACTACCAGGCACAAGGCCTGAAGCTGTCCAAACATTTCCGCCCGCGCTGAACTCCCATTACCACCGGCCGATGCTTGCCCACGGGCAAGATTTAGAGGTCGAAATGGCCTCGCCCGCCCTTCGGGCCCCACCAGGGGAGAAGGCAGAGTTGGCGCCAGTTACAGCGCCTTCACCGCCACCTTCACCGGCTTTTCGATTTCCAGCGGGTTGCGCAGCGGCAGGCCGAAATCCCCGGCCTCGATCTCGAACACGTCGCCGGCTTCGGTCGTGACGCCGTCGGCGAAGGACAGCGTGGCCGTTCCGAACATATGCACATGCACATCGCCCGGCTGGCGGAACGCCGAATACTTGAAATGGTGGTGCTCGAGATTGGCGATGGTGTGCGACATGTTCGCTTCGCCCGACAGGAACGGCTTCTCCCACATTGTCCTGCCGTCGCGCACGATGCGTGACGTGCCGCGGATGTCCGAAGGCAGGTCGCCGATCAGAATTTCGGGCCCGAACGAGGCATTGCGCAGCTTGGAGTGGGCGAGGAACAGATAGTTCACGCGTTCGGTCACATGGTCCGAGAATTCGTTCGACAGCGTGAAGCCGACACGGAATGGCGCGCCGTCATCGCCGATGACATAGATCCCGGCGATCTCTGGTTCTTCGCCGGCATCCTTGGCAAAGGCCGGTGACATGAGTGCGGCACCAGGCGCGACCGCCATGGTACCGTTGCCCTTGTAGAACCATTCCGGCTGCACGCCGACCTGGCCTTTCGCGGGCTTGCCGCCTTCCAGTCCCATGCGGAACATCTTCATGGAATCGGTAAGTTGCTCCTCGCCGTCGGTGCTGAGCTTCTTGTGCATGGAATCGCGCGTCGCGGCCGAACCGAGATGCGTTAATCCCGTGCCGGTCAGATGCAGATGCGCCGGGTCGGGGTGATTGATCGGCGACAGGAGGCGGCCCCTCTTGTAGGCGGCGTCGAGATCGACCGTCTCGCCCAGTCCCTTGCGTTCGATCAGGGCCGTCAGGCCGACGCCGGTGCGGGCGGCCTCCATCGCCAGCGAATACACGCTGCGCGCTCCGTTGATGATCCGGGTCTTCCCGCCGCTGCGGGCAACGACACGGATCGTCTCGGCGTCGTCGAGAATCTGCGAGATCAGCATGATCAGTCCTCTCTCATTTATCTGTATCCGGCTGCCAATGGGCAAACCCTGACCGGCGCGGCGCGGGAACGCGCCACGGTTGAAACGTTTCGTCCGGATTGCGTTCGCGAACCTGGTCCTTCCGCGGACTTCTTGGTGCTGACGGGCCGCCGGCAGCTTCGCGATCTAGAACCCGTATGCCTCCTAGTCCTCGCCCCAGCCCTTAAGCCTTGTTCTTGTTGTAGACGTCGAAGATGACGGCCCCGAGCAGGACCAGTCCCTTGACCACCTGCTGCCAGTCGACATTGACGCCCATGATCGACATGCCGTTGTTCATCACGCCCATGATGAAGCCGCCGACCACAGCGCCGATGACCTGGCCGACGCCGCCCATCGCCGAGGCGCCGCCGATGAAGACGGCCGCGATGACGTCGAGCTCGCTGCCGAGGCCCGCTGCCGGCACGGCCTGGCCGAGACGCGCCGCGATGATCAGGCCGCCGAGCGCCGACAGCACGCCCATATTGACGAACACCAGGAGCGTCAGGCGCTCGGTGTTGATGCCCGACAGTTGCGCCGCCTTGGCGTTGCCACCCATGGCGTAGATGCGGCGGCCAATGGTCATGCGCTTGGTGACGAAGACGAACAATGAAATCAGCACGCCCATCACCAGCAGCACGATCGGCAGGCCCCGATAAGTCGCGAACTGGAAGACCAGGAACAGCGCCAGCGCGCTGCCTACCAGGATCTTGATGACGAACAGCGTGAAAGGCTCGGCCTCATAACCGTGGCGTTCGCGCTTGCGCCGCGCCCTGAAGCCGAAATAGGCGTAGGCGAGCACCGCGATCACGCCCAGCACGATCGTCGTCATGTGCAGCGTGAGCCCGCTACCCAAAATAGTCTTGCCGGCGGCATTCACCGTCGGTGGGATCAGCGTCAGCGGGCCGATTACGTCCGGGATGAAGCCGGAACTCAATGCCTTGAAACTGTCGGGAAGCGGACCGACCGAGGAGCCACCGCCAAGCAGCGCCTGGCAAATGCCGCGGAAGATCAGCATGCCGGCGAGCGTCACGATGAAACTTGGTATGCGGTGATAGGCGATCCAGTAGCCTTGCGCCCCACCGATCAACCCACCGACGATCAGGCAGACGATCGAGACCACGAGCGGGTTGCTGAACATGCCAAGCGGCCAAATGACCATCATCATGGCGGCAAGTGCGCCGATGAAGCCGGCGACCGATCCTACGCTGAGATCGATGTAGCCGGCGACGATGACCAGCAGCATGCCGAGCGCCATCACGATGATGAACGAGTTCTGCTGCACCAGGTTGCTGAGGTTGACCGGTTTGAACAGCGTTCCCGACGTCGTGTACTGGAAGAACAGCATGATGACGATCAGCGCGATGATCAGGCCGTATTCGCGCAGGTTCGTCGTCAGCGCCGAGACGGCGATGCGAGGACCCTGCTTGACGTCCTCGGCGGTGCCGCTTTGCGGCGCGGGAGCGCTGTCTGTGCTCATGATGCTTTTCCTTCTCCGCGAACAATGGCGCGCATGATTTTTTCCTGGCTGGCGTCGCTTGCCGCCATCTCGCCGACGATGCGCCCTTCGTTCATGACATATATTCTGTCCGAGATGCCGAGCAGTTCCGGCATTTCCGATGAGATGACGATGATCGCCTTGCCCTCGGCGGCGAGGCGAGCGATGATTGTATAGATTTCGTACTTGGCACCGACGTCAATGCCGCGCGTCGGCTCGTCGAGGATCAGAACTTCCGGGTCGGCGAACAGCCATTTCGATAGCACCACCTTCTGCTGGTTGCCGCCCGAGAGATTGCCGGTCAGCTGATAGACGCTGGATGCGCGGATATTGGTCTTTTTGCGATAATCGTTGGCGACGCTCATTTCGCGCATATCGTCGATGACGCCGCCATTGGAAACGCCGGCGAGGTTGGCCAACGTCACATTGTGCTTGATGTGGTCAATGAGGTTCAGCCCATAGGTTTTGCGGTCTTCGGTGACGTAGGCGATGCCGTTCTGCACCGCCTTGCCCACTGTCGAAAGGTCCACGGGCTTGCCGTTGAGCAGCACCTCGCCGCTGATGCGCCGGCCATAGGAGCGACCGAACAGGCTCATGGCGAATTCGGTGCGGCCGGCGCCCATCAGCCCGGCGATGCCGACAACTTCGCCCTTGCGCACCTTGAGGTCGATGCTCTTGATCACTTGCCGTTCGGCATGGATCGGGTGGTAGACGGACCAGTCCTTGACCTCGAAAATGACGTCGCCGATATGAGGCTCGCGCGGCGGGTAGCGATCGTCGAGGGACCGGCCGACCATGGAGGTGATGATCCGGTCCTCGCTGATGTCCTTCCTCGGCAATGTCTCGATCGTGCGCCCGTCGCGGATGACCGTCACCTTGTCGGCGACGCGGTTCACCTCATTGAGCTTATGGGAGATCAGGATTGAGGTCATGCCCTGCCGCTTGAACTCAAGTAAAAGATCGAGCAGCGCCTGGCTGTCCTTCTCGCTGAGCGATGCCGTCGGCTCATCGAGGATCAGGAGCTTCACTTCCTTGCTGAGTGCCTTGGCGATCTCGACCAACTGCTGCTTGCCGACGCCGATATGGGTGATCAGCGTCTTGGGGTCTTCCTTGAGCCCGACTTTCTTCAAAAGCCCGGACGTGCGTGCCTCGTTGGCGTCCCAGTCGATGACGCCGTAGCTGGCGTGCTCGTTGCCGAGGAAAATGTTCTCGGCGATCGACAGCATCGGCACCAGCGCAAGTTCCTGGTGGATGATGACAATGCCCTTGTGTTCGCTGTCATGGATGCCTTTGAAATGGCATTCCTGGCCCTGAAAAATGATCTGGCCATCATAGGTCCCGGAGGGATAGACGCCCGACAGCACCTTCATCAGGGTCGACTTGCCGGCGCCATTTTCGCCGACCACGGCGTGGATCTCGCCTTCCTCTACGCTGAGGTTGACGTTCGAGAGCGCCTTCACGCCGGGGAACGTCTTGGTGATGTCGCGCATCTCCAAAATCGTCGAGGTCATCAGGACAAGCTCCTAGGAGGCCGGTAAAACCCATACCGGGGTCGCTTTCAACGAAAAGGGGCCCTGCGTTGCGCAGGACCCCTGACTTTATAACCGAAATTACTTCAGGTCTTCGGCCTTGATGTAGCCGGAGTCGACGACCAGCGCCTGGTAGTTCGACTTGTCGACTTCATGCGGCGTCAACAGGATCGAGGGAACGACCTTGACGTCGTTGTTGTAGGTCTTTTCATCGAGGCCTTCCGGCTTGCCGCCCGAGAGCACCTTGTCGACCAGCTGCACCGTGGCCTTGGCCAGTTCGCGGGTGTCCTTGAACACGGTCGAGTACTGCTCGCCCGAGATGATCAGCTTGACCGAGGCGGTCTCGGCGTCCTGGCCGGTCACGATCGGCCAGGGCTGTGCCTCCGTGCCGTACCCGACAGCGCGCAGCGAGGCGGTGATGCCGCGCGACAGGCCGTCATAGGGCGACAGGACGCCATCGACGCGGCTGCCGTCCGAGTAGTTGGCCGACAGGAGGTTGTCCATGCGTGCCTGGGCGGTTGCCGCGAGCCAGCGCAGCGTGCCGACCTTGTCCATGCCGGTCTGGCCGGACTTGATCTTGATCGAGCCGTTGTCGATCAGCGGCTGCAGGACGGAGATTGCGCCATTGTAGAAGAAGAAGGCGTTGTTGTCGTCGGGCGAGCCGCCGAACAGTTCGACGTTCCACGGCTTGGTGTTCGGGAAACGCTCCTTGAGCCCCTTGACCAGCGAATTCGCCTGGATCACGCCGACGCCGAAATTGTCGAAAGTGGTGTAATAGTCGACATTGGCGGTCTTCTTGATCAGGCGGTCATAGGCGACGACGACGACGCCCGCGTCGTTGGCCTTCTGCAGCGCATCCGACAGGGTGGTGCCGTCGATCGAGGCGATGATCAGCGCCTTCGGGCCCTTGGTGATTTCATTTTCCAGCTGGCTGAGCTGGTTGGGGATGTCGTCCTGCGCGTACTGCAGGTCGACGGTGTAGCCGAGAGCCTCGAGCTGGGATTTGACGGCGTCGCCGTCATTGATCCAGCGCTGCGAGGTCTTGGTCGGCATCAGCACGCCGACAAGACCCTTGTCGGCCGCGTGCGCCTGATAGCTCATGGCAGCGATGCCAAGGGCCGCGACGGCGGCCAGCGTTTTGATGATCTTCAACTTACTCTCCCTGGTTGATGGACGCGACACCTCGGGGCTTCGCGGGCCGCGCAGCCAGACAGGAGCGCAAACGCGCCGCTGTCGGCTTTATCGATCTCCGGTATCCTCCCAATCGGCTCCGCGATGCAGTTTCAATCGATACGATTTTGGTCGTTACCGCCCTTGCACCCCGGAACGCGCGAAGGGTGGGTCGCTTTGCCATAACTGTCAAATGCGATCTTTGGTGGTTGCTATACCGAAACCGGTATGATCTAGCATGCGAAAAGGAACCGGCGGAAGGGCTGGAAGATCATGGCGGCATTGCGCGATCCCGATGCGATTCCTGTAAGTTACGAGAAGCTCCCGGGCAATGGGGAGACACTCCTGCGCAGTGGCTTGAGCTTGCGCCACATGCGCATGATCGCCGCCCTCGACGATCACGGACGGGTGAGCGCCGCGGCCCAGGTCATGAACATCTCCCAGCCGGCCGCCTCGCGCATGATCGCCGAGATGGAGGCGGTGCTCGACGTGAAGCTGTGCGAACGGCTGCCGCGCGGCGTGACCCTCACCCCCTATGGCCAGGCGCTCGCCAGGCGGGCCCGCTCGATCCTGCTCGAGATGCGCGAAGCCGACCGCGAGATTGCCGAGCTCAAGGCCGGCAAGGGCGGTTCGGTGTTCCTCGGCGCCGTGACCGCGCCGGCGATCGAATTGGCCGTGCCGGCGATTCGCGAGATCCGCCGCATCTACCCGCGCATCGAGATCACCATGCAGGTCGAAACCTCCAATGTGCTCGCCCGCGAGCTGATCGCCTCGCGCCACGACTTCATCATCGCCCGCATTCCCGACGACCTCAATCCGCGGCTGTTCGAATCCCGCGTGATCGGCGTCGAGAAAGCCTGCCTGATCGTGCGCCGCGGCCACCCGCTCGCGAGGGGTAATGTGGTGCGTCTGGAAGACACCGCTGCCTATGACTGGGTCTTCCAGTCAGGCGGTTCGCCCTTGCGCCAGGCGATGGAGAGCAATTTCCTGAACCGCAACATCGCGCTGCCGGACCGGATCTTGAATACCAGCTCGCTGCTGCTCACGCTGGTCATGGTCGCTCAATCCGATGCCATAGCGCCGGTCTCGGTGCAGGTGGCGAAGTTCATCCAGAACCCGGACGGACTTGCCGGCGCCATCGACGTCGTCCAGACCGAGTTCGACATCGAGGTCAGGCCCTACAGCCTGATCACGGTCAGGAATCGCGTACTGTCACCGGCGGCCAAGATGCTGCATGATTTCATCCTGCGTGAAGTGGGGTGATGGAACGAGAACCACCTCCGCGCGTTCAAAACCGATCGGCATGCGCGCTGGAGCCTGTTTCGGGCGAGGGAACGAGGTGTCGGTAGTTAACAGCTCGGGAGGTTTTTATGGAACGTCGGTTGTTTCTTGCTGGAATGCTTGGCGTTGCGGGGGCGGTTGCGTTTGCAAGCGTGGCCCGACCCGGCCGCGCGCTTGCCGGTGTTCCCCAGGGCAATGGAATTCTCGATGAGTTGGACAAGCCGGATCCGGCTGTCTTCGAAGGGGATGACGAGGTCGAACTGGAGCAGGTCTCCCACCGCCGTTGGCATCGCTGGAGACATCATGGTCCCGATGGCTACTGGCGTCGGCGCCATGGACGCCGCCGCGGCTGGAGACGGGTTTGCCGCAGCTACTGGCGCCACGGACGCCGCCGCGTCCGCTGCTGGCGCGAGCGCGTCTGGCTCGGCGTCTGGCTGTAATCGCTTCTGGCTGACGTCAAAGGCGGCCACCGCAGCGTGGCCGGCCTTTGCGCGTATCTTCAGGGCTCTTCGAGCCCAAGGCGCGGCGTTGATTACCCAGTTGTAACGTGTTTGGGCCTGCATTCTGCCTTAGCCTAAGGTCGAATCGACGGAACCATATAGGCCTTTGTCCGTTGAGGCGCTGTTTAAGCGGAGCTTTGACCATGGCGGGGGACCATCAAGAAGAACGGCATTCTGCAATCGACATGACGCGGGCCGCGGATCATCGGCACGCATGAAGGGCGTCGCGATACTGACCGAAGCCCGCAGCGGCTCCGAATGGCTTGGCAGCCTCACAAACAGCACGGGATTGTTCGGCAAGTCGGCCGAGTGGCTCGACACGACCAATCTGGGGTGCAAGCCGAAATCCTTCGATGATCTGCTGTCCGCCGTGATCCATCGCGGCAGGACTGCGAACGGCACGTTCGCCGTGAAGCTGTTTCCACGGCACCTTCACTGGTCGCAGGCCAAATACGGAGCCGACTTCCTGGCGGAATGCGGCCGGCGCCATGACATGGGTCTGGTCCTGCTGGAGCGACGGGACCGTCTTCGCCAAGCGATTTCCTATTGCCGGGCAAAGGCGTCGGGCCATTGGAGAAGCACGATGGGCGGCGCGGATCTGGTTCCGCAATACGACTTCGCCGGTATCTGCCAGGCCTATTTCCTGATCGAGCAGAGCTATGCCTTCTGGGAGGCTTACCTGCGGTTGGCCGATCTGCATTACGATCGCTTTTTCTATGAGGATCTGTTGGACGATCCTCGTCCTTACGTCGCGTCGGTGGCCCGGCAGTTGTCGGTGGAAATGCCGGACGGAGAGTTCGAGACGAATTTGCGCCTGCAGCGGGACGACCTCACCGAAGATTGGGCGGAGCGGTTCCGCAACGACGTCAAATCGGAAGACCTGCTGGCGCATCTGCCCAGGAAGGTGGCGCCGCGGAATATCAACAACCTCGCCCGGTTCCTCCTCAAGAAGCAGATGCGAATCGGCCAAGCCTAGGCTCACCGACAGTGCTGCCAAATGGACGGGTTCCGCCTAGGCCAACGGACTCTTGGCTTCAGGGTGGAGCGGGTAGCGGGAATCGAACCCGCGCGTTCAGCTTGGGAAGCTGACAGGCTACCATTACATCATACCCGCGCTGCAGCCTCGTTATCATGACGGCATGGCTTGGGGCAATCGCAAACCGGTCTCACAATGCGGGCTTCGCCAGCTCACCGGTGACGGTCGGCGCCGGCTCCCTGGCCTTTGCGACATCGCCGCCGGCGGCGAAGCTCGGCCAGTATTTCGAGATGGCCAGCGTCGCGCCGGCGGAAGAGAAATGCCCATAGTCGAAATAGAGAAACTGCTTGCTAGTGGCATCCTCATAGGAACAGCCGATGGCGTCGCACAGATAGGTAAGTGGATCGATGAAGGTCGCGCCCTTGGCGAAGAGCTGCACCTGCTTGTTGATGTCGGGATCCATGGCCATCGGCCAGGATGTGTTCGCGGCGCCTTCGTGTTTAGCAAAGAAAGCGACCTTCTGGACGTCGGCGATGAACTCCGGAGACTGGCCGATGACATAGACCTTGACACCCATGTCGCGCAGGCGGTCGATCGTCGTCTGCAGTCCGTCGAAGCCCCTGGCCTGGTAGTCCGTCCATCGGCCGCTCAGGATCACCGCCTGGATCTTGGCATCGCGGATGATCGACAGCGCCCGTTCGTTGAAGCGGGTGCAGGTTGGCCTGGCGTAGGAAAAATAACTGAGGTTGGGTGGACAGCCGGCATAGGTATATTGGATGACGTTGGCCTGGATTTTCTGCGCGTTGGCCTCCAGGCCCGAAACGTAGTGAGCCGCGAAGGAATCGCCCCACAGCAGCACATTGGTGGGAAAGCCATGCGTGCGCGTGCAGTCGGCAAGGTTCCAATTCTCGATCCGGCTCGTACCCTCGTTGAAGCAGACGCCATTGCGCCAGTCGTCCACCACGATCCGTTGCGTCGAGAAATCGGGGAACCGCTGCGGAAAGCCCTTGCCGAGCACACCGGCCAGGCCGCCGACGCACAGCAGGGCGATCGCCGTCGCCGAAAAGGCAAAGATCGGCAGCGGGGCGGTGAAGGTTCGCTTCTGCCGGAAAGGCTGCTCGACATATTTCCACGAGAAGGTCGCGAGGGCGAAGCTGGCCACCGTCATCGCGACGATCGTCGGCACCGAGATGGCTTTCAGCGAGAGGTAATGGACGAAGGAATTGATCGGCCAGTGAACAAGATAGAGCGAATAGGAGATGAGGCCGACCCAGACCATCGGAGCGAATTGAAGCACACGCGTGGCGACAGGCACGGGCCGGTCCGCATGATTCTGGCCCGCGTAGATGAGCAGGGCCGTTCCGATGCAGGGAAACAGGGCATTGTAGCCGGGAAACGGATCGCTTTCCGAAATCGTGAGGAAACCGAATGCGAGCAGGGCAAAGCCTGCAAGACCGACCAGTTCCGTTGCCGTCCGGTTGGCAAGTGGCGGCGGCTTTTTCAGCATCAGCATGGCACCCAGCGCCAGCTCCCAGGCGCGTGTCGGCAAGAGGTAGAAGCCGGCGGTCGGCGCCATCGTGGTCGCCATGACCGCCAGGGCAAAACTGCCGATGGCGATCGGCAGAAGTATCGTCAACCAGCGCTTCGAGGCATACCGGTAGATCAGATACACAAGGATCGGCGCGAAGATGTAATACTGCTCCTCGACCGAAAGCGACCATGTGTGCAGCAGCGGCCGCAGTTCGGCGTCGATCGAAAAATAGTTCGTCGTCTTCCAGAAATAGATGTTCGACCAGAAGGTCGAGGCCGCAATCACGCTGAGGCTGAATTCGTGCAGATCCGACGGCAACAGGATGAACCAGGCCGCAATGCTAGCAAGCAGGATGACGAAGGTCAGTGCCGGCAGGATGCGCCGTGCACGACGCCAGTAGAAGCGTCCGATCGAGAACTGGCCGCGTTCGAGATCATCCAGCAGGCTGCCGCTGATCAGGTAGCCCGATATCACAAAGAAAATATCGACGCCGGTGAAGCCCCCGGGAATGGCGGATACGCCGAAATGGAAAAGCACCACGGGCAGCACTGCAACGGCCCGCAGACCATCGATGTCGCGCCTGTAATTCATTCGACCGGTCCGTACGCGGTGACCCGCGGTGGCCATGCGGCGCCGCCTGACATGCCCGTCATAAGGCAATCCCCATTGTGCGAAAAACCTTGGCTCGTAGGCCTCACGGACTGTGCTATGCAGCACAACTTTGCTGCAGTGCAACATCCGTGTCAAGGCGAATAGCAGGCCTTCGAACGCTGGCTACGCCGGTTTTGTGGGATCGGTGATTCAGTTGCTGGGCAGGTAGATCACGGCATAATCGTCCGCGTAGGCCCGCTTCCAGCCCAGTTCATTGAAGAAGGGGATTCGGGTGTCATCGGCCGTAAGCAATGCCCAGCCGATGGCGTATTTCTTCAACTGGGCCTCCAGCAGCGGCTTTCCGTCGCTGTGCCCCGTTGCATCATCCGTTTTCGTGAATCCGCCAAGGAACAACTGGTCCGTCCTGCCGTCGATATAAGTCTTGATGTCGTGGAAAATCAGCGTGCCGCCGAAATTGTAGGAATTCAGCACATTGCCGGACAGGTGGTGATCCCGCGCGAAAGCAAGGGCGCCGCTGGCTGATGTCGCCGGGCTCGGCGCGACCTGGTAGGCACTGCCGAGGATCGAGACCGCACCGACCAGCAAGACAGCCATCGCGCCGCAGATAGCATAGAACCGGCTGGCGAAGAGTTTTTCCAGCCCGTCGCGCTTCTCCGCCAGCCAGGCCGTGGTCGAGAGCGAAGGATATTGCTGTGCGATCTCGACCGCGATGACCAACGGAATCAGCAGGAAGGGCAGATATACAAATCGCAGATGGGCGAGATAGACATGCAAGGTGAAGACGATGAACAACGCCTTGGCCCAGCCGATCCGCGGCCTTGACACCAACAGCCCGAAAATCGCCAACAACATCGCCGCTTCCTGGAAGAGTTGCTCCTGGGCATTGAACGGGTTCCATTCCAGGATGAGCGGAACAGCCTCATTGCCATAGGCCACGGTGAGCGTGGCCAGGATGGCTTTCACGCCATAGGGATGCAGCAGGCTGACCAACGGACAGAGCAGGCCGAAAACGACCCATTTTACCAGGAGGGAGGGTTTAGAGAGACCCGCGCGCGCCAGCAGATCGAGCCCGGCAAAGGCCGCGATGATGAAGCTCAGGGTAAACGTGGCATGCAGGTTCGCCCACAATACGACTATCACGAGCAGCCACGGCGGTGGGGCTCTCTCTTCTCGCGCGGCACGAAACAGCATTGCCGTCCAGACGACGATGATCGGTAAGGTGAAGACATGGGGGCGCGCGGTATAGATCGGGGCGATCAGGAGGGCCGCGGCGAGGGCAAGCGCTATCGCCAATATCGGCTTCAGCCATGCGCTGAGGAACCATCCCATCAGGAAGACCGTCAGGCCGATCGTGGCGATGATCAGTGTGACGACGCCATTCCAGCCACCCGCGCGGTAGGCAAGGGCCAGCAAGACTTGCCCCAGCCATTCCTTGGCGATCCAGGGCTGGCCGGTAAAAGTGTGGGAATAGGGGTCGACGGTTGGAAATGTCCGGTTTTCCAGGAAATCCAGCCCGACCTTCACTTGCCACCAATTGTCGGGATCCTGCAGGATCGCGCCGGCAAAGGCCGTGAGCAGATAGGCCACGGCGCAAGCGCAGAAAAGGCAGAATATCAGCCTGATGCGTTGCGCGTCCCCGAGCGACGGCGTGGCGGTCGCGATAGCGGCGGCCTGGTTCACGTCAAGGCTCCGGGCGAACACATCCTGCCCATGCCGTTCCGTTGCATCCGGTCGACCTTCGCCTCAGCCACGCGCGGCCCTTTTCGCCATCTCCTGGAGGCGGTGGACAGGCAAATCCTGGCCTTCAGCCGCTGCCTGGCTTCGTGAGACGATCTCGTTGACGAAATAGAGCGGCCGCCGCTTCGTTTCCATGTACATACGGCCGAGATATTCGCCGAAGATGCCCAGCACCAGAAGCTGGACGCTGCCCAGGATAAGCATGATCGCGGCAAGGCTCGTCCAGCCGGGCAGAACATTGCCGACAGACCATTCCAACAGCGTATAGCCAAGCACGACCAGACCGAGCAGCCCGAACATCATTCCCAGCAGCGAGGCAAAGCGCAAAGGCACGATCGAAAAGCTGGTCATCGCGTCGACCGCCAGAAGAACCATTTTCTTCAGCGGGTAGTGGGTGGTGCCGGCAAAGCGCCGTTGCCGTTCATAAGGGAAGGCGACCTGCCTCAGCCCGATCCAGCTCACCATGCCGCGAATGAACCTGTAGCGTTCGGGCATTGCAACCAGATGGTCGAGCGCACGGCGGCTCATCAACCGGAAATCTCCGGAGTCCGACGCGATCTCGACATCGACCATCCTGCCGAGCAGACGGTAGAACATCGAAGCGGAAGCCAGCTTGAACCAGCTCTCGCCGTCGCGTTTCACCCTTTGGCCGTAGACGACGTCGAAGCCTTCATCCATCTTCGCCATCATCGCACCCAGCAGTTCGGGCGGATCCTGGAGATCGGCGTCGAGAATGAGAATGCGCTGGCCGCGGCAGAATTCCAGCCCCGCGCTCAAGGCGATCTGGTGGCCGTAATTGCGTGCAAGATCGATGGCGACCACATGGTCGTCCCTCTCGGCCAGTTCGAAAATGGCCTCGCGGGTGCCGTCGGTCGCCCCGTCGATGACGAACACGACCTCGTAGGGGAGGCCTTGCTCGTGGCATACCGCGCTGACGCGTCGATGAAGCTCCGCCACGCCGTCGCGTTCATTGTAGCAAGGCACGACGACCGACAACATGGGTGCGCGGTGCGCGCCGATTTTTCCCGTTCCCACCAAAGCCTGGCTCCCGCTTTGGAAATGGCAATAGCGGCAATTGGTTAGAAAACAGATAAGTCAGGGATCGGCGCGGCTACTGGCTGGCCGCCGCCACGCGTTTTGCGTCAACGGCCTGGGTCACGACCGAACCGGCAGTTCCATGCGGATGCGGGCACCGCGCCATGAGCCCGCCAGGATCCGGATCGTTCCCTCGTGCAGCAGCGCGATCTGTCGGGCGAGGTTCAGCCCCAACCCCGCCCCGCGCGACTGCGGCTGCAGGCGATAGAAGGGCTCGAAGACATTCTCGCGCTCTTCCACGGGAATGCCCGGACCTTCGTCGCGCACTTCGATGCCACCCGTCCTGTCGATCGCAATCGTGATGGTACCGCCGCCGCCCCCATGCTCGATGGCGTTGCGCACGAGGTTGGCGAGCGCCCGCTCGATCTGCAGCACGTTGACTTCGACGCGTGTCTTGTCGGGCGAAGGCTCGAAGGCAAGGTCGTAGCCGGCCTCGATGGCGAGCGGCGCGAAGTCGGCCGCCACCCGGCTGACGAGATCGTCGAGATCGACGATCTCGCGCTGGTCGGATGGGCCGTCGAGCAATTGGTGGTCGAGCAGTTGTTGTGCGAGGTGCGACAGGCGCTCGATATCATGCAGCAGCCGCGTGCTTTGCGGCTCCTGCCGCAGCAACTCGGCGCGTGTGCGCAGGATGGCGATCGGCGTGCGCAATTCGTGCGCCGCGTCGGTGAGGAAACGGTTGTGCCGGTCGTATCCCTGCGCGAGGCGGGCCAAAGCCTCGTTGAAAGCATGCACCAGCGGCGCGATTTCCTGCGGCACGTGTTTGACCGGCAACTGCATCGCACGGGTACCGATATCGATGCGGGCAGCCTGGCGGACGGTTTCGACAAGGCCGGCAAAGGAGCGGCGGACCACGGCCGGCGTCGTCACCAGCGTGGTGGCGCCCATGACGAGGACGATGGGCAGCAGCAGGATCGCGATGACGAGCGCAAGCGCCGGCAGGGCGCGCTCCCAATTCCTGCTGCCGTCCGGATAGCGGGCGACCTCCACCGTGGCCGAAATGTTGATCTCAAGCCCGTCGGTCTCCTGGCGCGACGACTGCGTCGCGGCAATGATCTGTACCGCGCCGGCTTTGGTCGAAGCGTTCTCGATATAGGCTTCCGGCCGCATGTCCTTGTCGGAGAATCCGATCGTGGCGTGGTCTGCTTGGCCGAGCAGGCCACCGATCTCTTTGGTGTAGACATCCGGTATCGTGCCGGAACGGACGCTCTGCCCGCTGTCGTCGCGCACGATGTACCAGACATTGGGGAAGCTCTGGCGAAACGCGGCGAGGTCTTCCGTTTCACGGACAATCAGCCTGCCGTCCTTGTCACGGTCGACGGCGTCCTTGACGGCCGCGACGGCAGCCTCGTTGTCGATAAGTAGCCTCGGATTGGCGATCCAAAGGGCTGCCGCGCACAGCACGATGAAGAGGAGCAGCGTCGCCGCCTGCAGCAGGATCAGCCGGCGGACCAGGATCCATTGCAGCGAGCGCGCGCGCACCTTCTTCACGAGGCTGCCCGCAGGAGATAGCCAAGATTGCGGATCGCCCGTATCTCGATGCCGGCGGCGACATCGTCGAGTTTGCGGCGCAGCCGCGAGACATGCGCGTCGAGCGCATTCGAGCCGATCTCGTCGTCCAGGGCGTAGACGGCCTCCTCGAGAGCGCTGCGCATGATGGTCCGGCCCGGCCGGCGGATGAGTGTTTCAAGCACCAGCCTTTCACGCCGCGGCAAATCGAGCGCCTGATCCTCGATCAGCGCCTCGCGATGGCGGAAATCATAGGTGAGGCGACCGACCATCGTCTGGTTGGCGCGCGAAGTGAACGAGCGGCGGTGCAGGGCGTGGAGCCGCGCGACGAGTTCCACCGTGGCGAAAGGCTTGACCATGTAATCGTCGGCGCCGGCATCGAGCCCGGCAACCCGGTCCTCCAACCCGCTCATCGCCGTCAGCGCGATCACCGGCACATCCAGATGCAAGGCGCGCAGGCGAGGGATCAGGCTAAGACCGTCGCCATCCGGCAGCCGGCGATCCAGCACCACGGCGTCGTGATGGCCCAGACGGGCCACCGCCTCCGCGTCGGCTAGGGTCGCGGCGTGGTCGACGATGATGTCCAGGCGCTCCAGGGCGGCCTTCAGTACGGAGGCCATTTCCGGTTCGTCCTCGATCAGCAGGACGCGCATTGGCGTTCTCCTTCGCGCGCCGCCGCAGGATTTGCGGCGCGGCGGTTCATTCGCATTCCAGCTTTGGCCGGCGGAAATTGGTGATGAACCAGCGGCCGCCGGAAGCTCGGGCATAAAAAGTGTAGAAGCATTCCTGACGCTCGATATAGCCGGGCGTTTCGGTCTCTTCATAGACAGTTCCGTGTTTTGTTTGGCGGACCTCGCCACTCGATGTCCCGGAAACCGCTGACGTAGATATCTTGCGCCACTGATAGGCGCGCTCTCCCTGGCCGAGGTCGACGATCGCCGTTGGCGGACCGTAATCCAGAACGACCGATTCGACCGGTTGTCCGACATAGTTCTTCATGATGTCGGAGGCGCAGCCCGCCAATGCGACTGCGATCGCAATGAACAATAGCTTGGACGACGGTCGGCCGGGGTGATGCGTGGACATTGCTGATTCCCATGGTGACAATTCACGCAGGGGACCTAGATTGCGAAGATTACATCGACATTGCGAAAGCATGGAATGTTCCTTGCTTCGAGCGGACGCCCGTGTCCGGCATCGACGCATCAACAACAAGATCGCGCGATGCCGTTGCGGCCATCGCGCGATTAAGGTCGGCCACTTGCCGTTCTGGTATCTAGAACCGGTAGTTGAGGCCAGCTTTCAGCTCATGACTGCCGATCGTCTCCTTGGACCTGCCAAGGGCCGATGTCGTTTCAACGCCGGGGGTGCGGACATAGTCGTACTCGACCTTGGCCGACAGGCCGCCGGCGAAGCCCTGCTCGATCCCGGCGCCGACGAGATAGCCGACCTTCCATCCGCCGCTGCTCCTCACGCCGTCGCCCCTGTCGAACCTGGTCATGGCGACGCCACCGGTTACGAACAGCAACGTCTGGTCGAAGCTCACGCCGGCCTTCGCCTTGGCCGCGCCGCGCCATTTTTCCTTGATCTTGCCGCCCCGGACATCGTGTTCGGCGCCGCCCAGATAGGAACCTTCGATCTCGGCGCCGAGGACCGCCGGGCCCATCTGCTGGTTGTAGCCGGCCTGGACGCCGCCGCTGAAGCCGTTTCGACCGGCGAACGGGTTCGGCATACCCGTGAACGCCGTGCCGCCATGGACGCCGACATAGGCGCCGCTCCACTGGAAGGCGGGGGGATCATTGTAAGCAGGCGAGAGGTCGGCGGCCATCGCCGGCCCGAGAAGGCACAGGGCGAGGGCACTCGCCGTCAGGATGATCTTTGCTTGAGGGGACACTGCATTACTCCAACACAACGCGCATCCGACACCCGATACGCTGGTTAATTGCTGAGGACCCTGGCCGTTGAGGCGGCAGGCTCCGATCGGTGTCTTTCAGGGATGGCTGCGCGGTTCTGGGGACCGGCTTTCGCCGGCTGTGGTAGGGCAGAGCGCCGCGCGGTCCGTCATCTGAAAGACGCCTGGGATCTCGCAAGTGAAAATTGCACGCACATTGCGCAAAATTGGAAAATGACGACTTTGTGCTTTATTTTCAATAAATTAAAATGAAATTGTTTACCGATATTTAAGACTTGCGGGCTTTCGCTGGCGCTCGACATCTGGCTGCGGCTTATCAGTTTCTCTGTACAGACCGTGCTGGCTTGATGGATGGCCGCCAAGCACGTATCTCTGGGCCGTGCCCATGAGTCCGGGCATCTCAATCGGGAGACGGCTTTGTCCGCACTGACGCGCTTTCTCGGCGACTCGCCGCTCAGGGTTGTCCTGAAGCTGCTGGTGGTATCCTTTCTCGTCGGCCTGGTCATGAACGCCTTCGGCTGGTCGCCCATGGATGTGTTCTACGGCATCCGGAAATTCTTCATCGATTTCTGGAATCTCGGCTTCCACGCCATCGACCGCTTCCTCGGCTATATCCTGCTTGGCGCCGCGATCGTCGTGCCGGCCTTCATCCTGCTCAGGATCGCCAACTACCGGAAGTGACGTTCAGGCGAAGCCCGAAGCGGCCTCGAACAGGATGGCGTGGCGCGCGGCAAGTGCCGGCACATCGGTGGAGTAGCCGCCGCCGATGACACCGCAGACAGGAATGCCGAGCGCCCGAAAATGGCCGATGACCATCTCGTCGCGGGCGCGCAGCCCATTGTCGGAAAGCGCCAGCCTGCCGAGCCGGTCCCCGGCATGGACGTCGACGCCTGCATTGTAGAAGACGATGTCCCAATGGGCGCGGGTGGAGAGCTCCGGCAGGATGGTATCAAGCCTTTCGACATAAGCGGCGTCGCCCGTGCCGTCGGGCAGTGCGACGTCGAGGTCCGAGGCGATCTTGCGTGTGGGGTAGTTGCGCTCGCCATGCATGGAGAAGGTGAACACGCGTGGCTCATCGCCTAGAATATCCGCCGTGCCGTCGCCCTGATGCACGTCGAGATCGACGACCAGGACCTTCTGCACCGCACCCTCTTCCAGCAGAACCAGCGAGGCGACGGCGACGTCGTTGAAGGTACAGAAGCCGGCGCCTTGCGCGCGTCGCGCATGATGGCTGCCGCCGGCGGTGTTGCAGGCAATGCCGTGACGCAAGGCAAGCCGGGCTGCCAGCACCGTGCCGCCGGTGGCAAGCTGCGCCCGCAGCGAGACGCGGGGGCCGACCGGAAAGCCGATCTCGCGTTCGATTTTTTCCGGCACGGAGCAGGAGACGACCTGGTCGACATAGGTGGCCGCATGGGCAAGCTTCAGCCACGGCGCCGGCGCGGGTTCGGCTGTGTTGAGCGCGCCGGGTCCGGCCAGGCCGCGTGCGCGCAAGGCCTCCATCAGCAGCGGATACTTGCTCATCGGAAAGCGATGGTTGGTCGCGAAGCCGGCGTCGTAGTCGGGGTGATGGACGATCTGCAGGGGCATGAGAGTGGTCCAGCGGCTTCGCGCCAGACCGGGATTTCGGTTGGCCGTCGCAGGAAGAATGATTGCGCGGTGGACGGAAAATGCGGCACATCGGCTCTCCGATCAAGCCGCAATCAGCAAGGCAGGAATCCTTGGACAAGGGTGCAATCCTAACCGACGCCAGAGCCTTTTCCGTCACCAACCGCTCGGTGCTTGCCATCGCCGTGCCGATGACGCTCGCCTATCTGACGACGCCGCTGCTCGGCCTGGTCGATACAGCCGTTGTCGGCCAGTTCGGCGATGCCGCCTTGCTTGGCGGCCTGGCGGCCGGCGCACTGGCTTTCGACGTCGTTTTCACCACCTTCAATTTTCTGCGTTCGGGCACGACCGGCCTCGTCGCCCAGGCTTTCGGGCGTGGAGACGCCCTCGAGGAACAGGCGGTGTTCTGGCGCGCCGTGCTGATCGCGGTCGTTGCCGGCGCCGTGCTGGCGGCGCTTTCGCCGCTCATCGCCGTCGGCGGCCAGTGGTTCATGGATGCCGGACCACGCGTCAGCGAGGCGATGGCCGTTTATATCAGGATCAGGCTGCTCGCCGCTCCGTTCTCGCTGATCAACTACGCCGTCCTCGGTTACGTGCTGGGGCGCGGCGAGGGCGGGCTCGGGCTTGTCCTGCAACTGGTGCTCAATGGCATCAACATCGCGCTCTGCTTCCTGCTCGGCCTTGAACTTGGCTGGGGCGTTTCCGGCGTCGCCTGGGCAACCGTCACCGGCGAATTCCTCGCCATGCTGCTTGGTCTCGCGATCGTGGTGCGCCGGTTCCGATCCAGCCCGCCCTTGCCTCGCCACCGCCTGCTCGACATGAGCGCCTTCCTGCGCATGCTGTCGCTCAACCGCGACATCATGATCCGTTCGTTCTCGCTGCTCGCCGCCTTCGCGCTGTTCACCCGCCAAGGCGCGCAGTTCGGAACGGTGACGCTCGCCGCCAATGCGGTGCTGATGAATTTCTTCCTCGTCGCCGGCTATTTCCTCGACGGTTTCGCCACCGCTGCCGAGCAACTCGCCGGCCGCGCCGTCGGCGCGCGTGCCGAGCAGCCCTTCAGGCAGGCGGTGCGGCTGACCCTGCTCTGGGGCCTTGGTCTGGCCGGTGCCGCGACGCTGGTGCTGCTCGTGGCCGGCACCAACCTGGTCGCCGTCGTGACGACGTCGCAGGATGTCCGCGCCGTAGCCGATACCTACCTGCCCTGGGCGGCGTTCACTGCGCTGAGCGGCGTCCTTGCCTTCCAGATGGACGGGGTCTTCATCGGCGCGACATGGTCGCGCGACATGCGCAACATGATGCTCCTGTCATTCCTCGTCTTTGCCGCCGCGCTGATCACGCTGGCGCCCGCCTTCGGCAATCACGGCCTGTGGGCGGCCTTGCACGTCTTCTTGCTGGTGCGGGGATTGAGCCTGCTGACGATCTTGCGGCTGCGGATGCAAACCGCATTCAGCTGAGCGGCTTCGACGCCCATCGGTCGAGATGGCTGTCGCGCAGCTCGCGCATCGAGCCGAGTTTCTCTGTCTCGGCAAAGCGGGCCATCCCCGCGACGATCCGGCCCGGCAGCGCCGGCCCGGCATAGATCATGCCGGTGTAGAGCTGCACCAGATCCGCGCCGGCGCGGACCTTTTCCAGCGCCGTCTCCGCTGAATCGACACCGCCGACACCGATGATGGCCATTTCGGGCCCGAGCAGCTTGCGCATCTTGGCCAGCACGATGGTCGAGCGCTCGAACAGTGGTTTTCCCGAAAGCCCGCCTGTCTCCCGCGCGGCGGCGCCGCTACGCAGCGCCGGACGGGAAATGGTGGTGTTGGAGACGATGACGCCGTCGATCCGCTTTTCCATGACTTCGGCGGCGATATCCTCCAACTCGGCCTCGACCAGGTCTGGGGCGATCTTGAGAAAGATCGGCGGCTGCGCGATTGCCGCGGCACGCGCGGCCATGACGCGCCACAGGAGCTCGCCGAGCTGTTCGCGCGCCTGCATGGTGCGCAGGCCAGGCGTGTTGGGTGAGGAAATGTTGACGGTGAGATAGCTGGCGTGGGGCGCGAAGCGGGCGACGCCGCGTTCATAGTCGCCGGCGCGGTCGGCGCTGTCCTTGTTCGCGCCGATATTGACGCCGACGATGCCGCCGCGCTCCTTGCGCGCGGCAAGGCGTTTTTCGGCCGTCGCGTGGCCTTCATTGTTGAAGCCCAGCCGGTTGATGACGGCTTCATCCGATGTCAGCCGGAAGATGCGTGGCTTCGGGTTGCCGGATTGCGGCAGGGGCGTGATGGTACCGACCTCGGCGAAGCCGAAACCGAGGCCAAGCAGCGCATCGGGTACTTCGGCGTTCTTGTCGTAGCCAGCCGCCATGCCAAGTGGGTTCGGGAAATCGAGACCGCAAAGGCTGACCTTCAGCCTTGTATCGCGTACCGTCCGCGCGCCAACCGGCAGGCCGCAGCGCAGCGCCGCGATCGACAGGCCGTGCGCGGTTTCCGGATCAAAGCTGAACAGCAGCTTCTGGCCGATCCGGTCGAGCACGCTCATTGGCCCTCCAGGGGTGGGAATTGGTGAGTACCGTCGGCACCGAGCGGCAGCGGCTTGATCCACAGCACGGCTTTCAGGTCGAGCACGCCGTAGAGATGCGGAAACAGCGCGCCGCCGCGCGAGACTTCGTATTTCAGCGCATCGCCCAGGCCGATCCCGTCGATGGCGACCAGCAGAAGGTCGGTCTGGCCGGAAAAATGCTTTGCCGCGGTTTCCGCAACCTGCGCTGCCGTCGAAAAATGGATGAAGCCGTCGGCGACGTCGATTGGCGCTCCGGTGAAGCGGCCATTGGCTTCGGCCTCGCGCCAAAGCGCTTGCGGAGTTATCTTGTAGATAATCTGTGACATGGTGGCGCTATAATCCGAACCAGTCGCGCGGGGAAGGCCACGCCAAGGGTCTTCCCCATTTCCGGCGCAAACATGCGATATTTCAGGCTTGGCCATGGAGGACAACATGCGTCTGCAGCACATCTTGATCCCCGCCGCGCTCGTTTCACTGGTCGCGGCCTCAGCTTATTCGGAAGAAGCCGACCGCTACCGGCTGGAAAAGTCTGATAACGGCTATGTCCGCATGGATACGCAGACCGGCGCGATGTCGATCTGCGAGGAGCATTCGGGCCAGCTCGTCTGCAAGATGGCGGCCGATGAACGCGCCGCTTACCAGGATGAGGTCGATCGCCTGCAGACCTCGATGAAGGCGATGGACGAGCGCGTCACCAAGCTGGAGAATTCGCTCTCCGCCCGCCTCGAATCGAAACTGCCGAGCGAGGAGGATTTCAACACGACGATGAGCTATATGGAGCGCTTCCTGAAGAGCTTCATGGGCATCGTCAAGGATATGGACAAGGACGGCGGCGCCCAGCTCAACTCGCAGAAGACCTGAGCGCTAGTGACGAGGGAATACGCGGCGCGCTGGCTTTGCCGCTTGAAAACAGCGCGCGGCCCCTCATAATCGTCCGACTGATCCCGCAAAAAGCAGTAAATCGGGGATTCGGGGAGGGACATCTTGCCGTCAGGCTATACTTTCGTCATCGCCGACGACCACCCGCTGTTTCGCGGCGCCCTGCGCGAGGCGCTTGCCGGCATCGGCAATGTCACCGCCATTCATGAGGCGGGCGATTTCGAAAGCGCCAAGGCGCTGGTCGTTGCCAATGAAGATGTCGATCTCGTGCTGCTGGACCTGTCGATGCCTGGCGCCAGCGGCCTCTCCGGCCTGATCTCCCTGCGCGGCATCCATCCGGCGGTGCCGCTGGTCGTGGTGTCGGCGCATGATGATCCAGCGACCATCCGGCGCGCTCTCGATCTCGGCGCCTCCGGTTTCATCTCCAAGTCGGCCAGCATGGAGGAAATCCGCGGCGCCGTGCAGTCGGTGCTTGCCGGCGATATCGCGGCACCCGTCGGCGTCGATCTCGGTGTCGAACGCGATCCCGAAATATCGGACCTGATCAAACGGCTGCAGGCGTTGACCCCGCAGCAGACCCGCGTGCTCGGCATGCTGGCTGAAGGCCTGCTCAACAAGCAGATCGCTTATGAGCTCGGCGTTTCCGAGGCGACGATCAAGGCGCATGTCTCGGCCATATTGCAAAAACTCGGCGTCGACAGCCGCACCCAGGCGGTGATCCTGCTGTCCAAGATCGGCAGCGACCCGCTGCAACCGGCGGGCTGAGTGCCGGCTGCAGCGGGTCGCGACTATTCGGTTGCCGGACTTGGCGACCATGGTACCGGCAACTCCGGTGGATTGACCGCTTCCGGCCTGGCGCTCGGGTTCGATTTGGATTCGTTTGAAGGCCGCCGTGCGCGGCCGATCGCGGCGCCAAGACCGAGCGAGGCGATTGCCACCAGCGGAATGCCGGCGATCCAGGGCAGGCGCGGCGCCAGTGCGTAGAGCGCCGTGCCGATGGACGGGCCGAGCGAATCCTTGAGGTCGACCGCCACCGACGACGCCGCCATGTAGGAAGCCCGTCGTGCCTGAGGCGCCAGCGCATTGACGGCGGTCGGTACCAGCGGGCCGACCAGCATCTGGGCGATCGAGCACAGGCTGACCGCGCCGATCAGCGCCAACATTGCAGGCGAGGCGGCCAACAGGGCGAAGGCGAGTATCGTTGCCAGGCCGGCACCGACCGTCAGCCACAAGGCGGACCGTGCCTCGACCATACGGCTTACCAGCATCTGCAGGCCGACCGTCAGGGCGGCCGCGTAGGCGAACAGCGCGCCGACGCCGGATGGTGTCAGCGTGCCGGCGTCATGCGCATAGAGCGGGATAACCGCCTCGATCCAGTTGCCGGCGACCTCGAACAGGACGACCCAGAGCAGGAGCTTCGCCAACCGGCCGTCGCGGAACGCCGGCAGCAGCGCGGACAAGCCTTCTTCCTCTTCGTACTCTTCATCGCCGTCGCCGGTGGCGCGGCCGGCGCTGATCGTCTCGTCCAGGGCCAGCAGCATCACGATTCCGCCCAGCACAAGCATCGTGCCGCCGGCGAGAAACACGCAGCGCAATGACATAAGCGCAAGCAAGGCACCACAGGCCGGCCCGAGTATCTGTCCCGCGCTCGAACTCACCCGTGCCATGCTGAACCAGCGCGGATGCGCGGACGGCTCTGTCACATCGGCGATCGCGGTCAGTATTGTCGGGTGAAGCACCGATTCGCAGATGCCGGTCAAAAGCAGCACGAGCGCGGTGGCGACGACGCCGTGTACGAAGAACAGGGCCAGAAAGCCGGCACCGACGCCGAGCGACGAGGCAATCAGCACCGGCCGCCGGCCGATGCGGTCGGCGATGCCGCCGATGAGCGGCGCTGCCAGCAGCTCGCCGCCGGCATAGCAGCCGAACAGCAGGCCGATCGCGCCGACAGGGATGCCGGCTTCGCTGCTTGCCCAGAGTGGAAAGAAAGGCACCAGCGCGCCATCGGCGAAACCGGCGCAGAAGAACAGAAAAAGTCCAAGCGTCGCCGGGCGCGGCAGCCCGCGCCAGGAGGGAATTGTGGCCATGATGATGTCACCTACGCGTCGGAGGCCCGAAGGGCCGGATTGCGCGTTGTCTGACGTTAACGCCTACGGCCGCACGAAGAGCGGCGTGCTGATCTGATCGTCGTCTATGCCGGAGTGTTCAGCCGAGCCGCATCGACAACTCCACCTCGTCGCCGAACGGCGTCGACATGTAGCCTCCCGCCGGCGAGCGCATGCGCTCGAGATAGTCAGGAGCGAAATCGGCGTTGTCGGCAATGACCAAAGCGCCGGGCCTCAACCGGCTCTCGACCAAACCGAGAATCTCCGGATAGAGCGCCTTGGCGCCGTCGAGCAGCAGCAGGTCGATCGTATCGGGCAGGTCGGCGCTCAGCGTCTCCAGCGCGTCGCCCTCGCGGATTTCGACCAGGTCGATAAGGCCGCCTTCCCTGAGATTGGCCTTGGCCCGCATCACCTTGGAGCTCTCGAACTCGGTCGTGATCAGACGGCCGCCGCCATTGTCCCGCAGCGCGGCGGCGAGATAGAGCGTCGAGATGCCGAACGAGGTGCCGAATTCGACGATGATGCGCGCACCCGTGCTGCGCGCCAGCATATACAGCAATGTGCCGGTTTCCGGCGAAACCGCGAGCCAGAGATCCTTTATGCTGCCATAGAACTCGCGATATTCGGTCTTGCTGTTGAGCAGGCGGGCCCGTTCTTCATGCGAATATCGCGCCATGGCCGGGCTTGTCGCGGCATTGGCTTCCTCGAACAGGCGCGCGAGCAGGGGAGCCAGCGGGGTTCCGGTGAGCGTGGTCATGGCAGTTCTCCAGTCGGAAATGCATGCGTCGTTGTGTTGTCTCGAAAATACGAATAATCCTTCAGGTTTCCAATTCGCATTCCCGGGTGCCGCCATGATCCAACGCCCAACCCCTTCAGTTTCCACCCGAAAACAGCCTAAGCAGGCGCGCGCCACGGAACTCGTCGCGGCGATTTTAGAGGCTGCTGTTCAGGTTCTGGCGAGTGAAGGCGCACGGCGTTTCACCACCACGCGCGTGGCCGAAAAGGCCGGCGTCAGCGTCGGCTCGCTCTACCAGTACTTCCCCAACAAGACGGCTCTGCTGTTCCGGCTACAGAGCGATGAATGGCGGCAGACGACGGAGCTCTTGTGCGGCATCCTGGAGAACGCCGAAAGTCCGCCGCTTGAGCGGACGCGCACCCTGGTGCACGCCTTCATCCGTTCGGAATGCGAGGAGGCAGCGGTGCGCGGGGCCCTGAACGATGCCGCTCCGCTCTACCGGGACGCGCCTGAGGCCGACGAATCGAGGGCCGTGGCCAATCGCGCGGTCCAGTCGTTCATCCGCGAGACGCTGCCCGATGCGCCCGATGCCGTATGCGTCATGGCCGGCGACCTGATCCGAACGACGCTGAGCTCGGTGGGGGCGGAGTTTTCGGAAAAGCCGCGAACGTCGGCGGAAATCGAAGCCTATTCCGACGCACTCGCCGACATGTTCTGCGCCTATCTCAAATGCCTGGGGACCAGGCCTGATCCAGGCGCTTAGACGTCACTCCGCCGCCCGTACCATCGGCCTGAACCTGGCCATCATCGAACGCAGGACCGCCGGCTTCAACGGCTTGTTGATCATCGGGATATCGAGGCCTGCCGCGGCTGCTCGCACCTCGTTGGAGCGGTCAGCCGTGACCAGCACGGCCGGCAGGTCGTCACCATGCGTCGCCCGCAGCCGGATGATAATGTCGAGCCCGGTCTCGCGGTCGAGATGGTAGTCGGCAAGCACGATGTCCGGACGTTGGACCGCGACCCTGTCGAGATCCCCCGAGCCGGTCACCGTGGCGACATTGCAGCCCCAGCCTTCGAGCAGCAGCCGCATGCCTTCGAGGATACGGATGTCATTGTCGATGCACAGCACATACAGCCCGGACAGCGAAGCCGCCGCGCGGGCCGGCGCCCTGGTCTCGACCTCGCGTCGCGGCTCCTGCGCAGCCGCCACCGGCAGGATGACGGAAAAGCGCGTGCCCCTGCCGGGGTTGGAGAAGATGCGGATCTCGAGCCGCAACACCCTGGCGATGCGGTCGACGATGGAGAGGCCGAGACCAAGACCTTCGGCTTCGCGTGCGCCTTCGTCCAGCCGGGTGAACTCGTGGAAAACAGTGTTGAGTTTGTCACCTGCGATGCCGATACCGGTATCGATCACCTGGATCTCGGCCAGATCGCCACGGCGCCGCACACCGACAAGGATGCGGCCCTGGCGGGTGTATTTGATGGCGTTGGAGACAAGATTCTGGATCAGGCGGCGCAACAGGTTACGGTCCGTCATCACCGTCAGCGACGACGGCATGATCGTCAGGCCAAGCTTTTTCTCCGCGGCCAGTGGCCGAAAATCATTACCGATCTGGCGCAGCAGGCCATCCAGGTTGAAGGCGGTGTCGTCAGGTTTCATGGCGCCGGCATCGAGGCGCGAGATGTCAAGCACGGCGCCGAGAATGGTCTCGACCGATTCCAGCGAGGATTCGATGTTGATGGCCGCCTTGCCTGCTGGACCCTTGCCGGCCTTCTCGATCAGCGAAGAACAATAGAGCCGGGCGGCATTCAAAGGTTGCAGGATGTCGTGACCGGCGGCGGCAAGGAAGCGTGTCTTGCCGAGATTGGCCTCCTCGGCGAGCATCTGTGCCTGTGCCAGTTCCTCGTTGACCCGGGTCAATTCCTCGTTGACCCTGGTCAGTTCGACGGTGCGGGTCTTGACGCGCTGCTCCAGCGATTCATTGGCGCGCTTCAACGCCAGGTCCTGCTCGACGCGCCCCGAGATGTCGGCATAGGTGGCGACGATGCCGCCGTCGGGCATCGGGTTGGAGCGCAGTTCCACGATGCGGCCGCTGGTCTTCAACTCCATCTGCCACGGGCTGACGAAGCTGGTCAGCCGGTTGAGCATCGTCACGCGCTGGTCGGCGGGAATGTCGCCGCGCTCGGCCAGATGGCGAAGGATCTGGTCGAGCGAAACGCCGACCTGGCCCATCTCGTCGGGCAGGTCGAACAGCGCCCGGTACTGGCGGTTCCAGCAGATCAGCCGGAAATCGCGGTCGAAAACGGTGATGCCTTGTTCCATCTGGTCGAGCGCGATCTGCAGCAGGTCGCGGTTGTGCTGCAGCGCTTCCGTGGCGTCGTCGAGCAGGCGGAAGGCGTCGCGGGATTCTCGGTCGTGGCGGCGAAACAGCAGCGACAGGATCAGACGCGCCGAGGAAGAGCCGACGGCGCTTGCCAACAGCTGCTCGGAAAAGCGGATGACGTCCATGCTGGCCTGCTCGTTGCCGTGCAGCGAGGTGCCGTTGCTCTTCTCGAAGGATTGAAAGGACCGCTCGGTGCGTTCGACACCGAGATAACGTGCGATCGTATCCTTGAGGTCGTTGACGGTGATAGCGGTGCGGAAGCGGCGCAGGCTCGGCATCGGGCCGGCTTCGCGCGGCACGAAGATCGATGCCTGGATGCGCTCCAGTGGCACCGACGCGCGCGACAGCGACCCGAAGACGAAGAACAGCGCGTTGACCGACAGGCTCCACAGCACGCCGTGGTTCAGCGGTTCGGCGACGGTGCCGAACAGTGCCTGCGGCCGCAACGCCTCGAAGCCGAACAGTCCATGCACGATGATGCCGGCATCTTGCGCGACGAGCGACGGCACCAGCAGCGTGTAGCCCCAGACCAGGATGCCGGCGACCATGCCGAGTGCCGCGCCCCGGCCGTTGGCGCCGCGCCAGATCAATCCGCCGATCAGGGCCGGCGCGAATTGCCCGATCGCCGCGAAGGACATCAGGCCGATCGACGACAGCCGGGCGCTGTTGGTGCTCTCGCGATAGTAGAGAAAGGCGATGAACAGAAGGATGAAGATCGCTCCACGCCGCACATTGAGGATAAGCGTCGACCAATCCTCGTTCTCGGAGGTGGTCGTGCGCAACAGCCGGCGCACGAACAGCGGGATGATCAGGTCGTTGGAGATCATGATCGACAGCGCCACGCTCTCGACGATGACCATGGCGGTTGCCGCCGACAGGCCGCCGATGAAGGCGGCCATGGCCAGAAAATCATGGCCGCTGAACAGCGGCAGCGACAGCACATAAAGATCGCTGCTCGTCCTTGTGCCGACCAGCGTCAGGCCGGCAAAGGCGATCGGCAGCACGAACAGGTTGATCGCCACCAGGTAGAGCGGGAACACCCATGTCGCGGTGCGCAGTTCGGCCTCGCTGCGGTTCTCGACGATGGTGACGTAGAACTGCCGCGGCAGGAGGATGATGGCGAAACCGCTGAGACATGTCAGCACCAGCCAGGTGGCGAGCGACGTCGAATAGCCCATTGCCTGCCGTACCTGGCCATTCTCGGCCAGCCGGTCGAACATGTCGCCGGGGCCGCCGAAGATCAGGAAGATGACCATCAGGCCGATGGTCAGGAAGGCGGCAAGCTTGACCACGGTCTCGACCGCCACCGCCAGCACCAGCCCGTCCTGGTGTTCGGTGGCGTCGGCATGGCGTGTGCCGAACAGGACCGCAAACAGCGCAAGCAGCATGGCGACGACCAGCGAGATGTCGCTGACGAAGGGATCGAAGGAGGGCGGCGAGCCCGTATAGTGCTCGACCATCAGGCTGACCGAGCCGGAGATCGCCTTCAATTGCAGCGCGATATAGGGCACGGCGCCGATCGTGGCGATCAGCGTGGCGATCGCGGCCACGGTGAAACTCTTGCCGTAACGCGCGCCGAGGAAGTCGGCGACCGAGGTGATCTTCTCGGTCTTGGCAAGCCGCACGATGCGGTTGAGCAAGGGAAAGCCGAACACGAACACCAGCACCGGGCCGGTATAGATGCCGAGGAATTCGAGGCCGCGTTCCGAGGAAAGGCCGACCGAGCCGAAGAAGGTCCAGGACGTGCAGTAAATGGCAAGGCTGAGCGCATAGATGAAGGGCCGCGCCCGACCGGGGCCTGACAAGGCCGAGCGGCGGTCGCCCAGGCTGGCGATGGCGAACAGCAGCGTCACATAGGCGATCGCGATGATGACGATGAACAAGCCCTGCACGCCGGCAAGATCCTCCCTGTGCCGATTTTCACCTGGCCGGGTCAGACGCAATCACAGCTTGGGCGCCAAGTCCATCGCGGCTTTCGGCGCATGCGGGCGATGATTTCCGGCGGCTGCCCCGAGGTAAGGAGAAAGCGGTTGTTTTCTTTTTTAGCCGATGGTGCAACCCAAGGTTTTTGTTATGGTGTCGCCGGGTCGGTGCCGCGGGATGGGACGGCTGCGCGACCCGCCATGACAAGGAGGGTCGAATGCTGAAAGAATTCCAGGAATTCATTTCCAAGGGCAACGTGATGGACTTGGCCGTCGGCGTCATCATCGGCGCTGCCTTCGGCAAGATTGTCGATTCGCTGGTCAACGACATCATCATGCCGATCGTCGGAGCCATCTTCGGCGGGTTGGACTTCAACAATTACTTCTTTGGGCTTTCCTCGGCCGTCAACGCCACCTCATTGGCGGACGCCAAAAAGCAAGGCGCCGTTTTTGCCTATGGCAGCTTCATCACCGTGGTGCTGAACTTCCTCATCCTCGCCTTCATCATCTTCCTCATGGTCAAAGCCGTGAACAACATGCGCAGGCGCCTGGAAAAGGAAAAGCCCGCCGCAGCGGCAGCTCCTCCGCCGGCCGATGTACAGCTTTTGACCGAAATCCGCGATCTGCTGGCCAGGCGGTAGACGGATAGAGTTCTTCTGGACCAAAACCCCGGTCGTTCGCGGCCGGGGTTTTCTGTTTTCGTATCTGGTAAGCAGCGCTTACGAACGCCCGAGACAACGGACCTGCCCAATGACCCTGATCCAGACCCTGCGCCCCGAGGCCCTGGCCGCACCTGAAAGCGGTATCGTCGCCGTCGTCAACTACGGCAGATTGCGCGAAGGCCTGATCCCGCTCTGGGCCGGCGAGGGCGACCTGCCGACGCCTGCCTTCATCACCGATGCCGCGTCGAAGGCGCTGGCCGGCGGCGAGACGTTCTACACCTGGCAGAGGGGCATCCCCGATCTCAGGCAAGCGCTGGCCCGCTACTATTCCAGGCATTTCGCCAAGACTTTCCCCGAGGAGCAATTCATCGTCACCGGCTCAGGCATGCATGCCATCCAGCTGGCGCTCGATGCGCTTGCGGGAGCTGGCGACGAAGTGATCTACCTGTCGCCCGCCTGGCCGAATTTCGACGCCGCCGCCGCGATCGCGGGTGCCGTGCCGGTGCCGGTCACGCTCGACCATTCCGGAAATGGCTGGTCCTGCGACGTCGAGAAGATCGCGGCGGCGGTCACGCCGCGCACGAAGGCGCTGTTCATCAACACGCCGTCCAATCCGACCGGCTGGACCGCCGACCATGAGACCCTGCGGGCGATCCTCGATCTCGCCCGCGCCAGGGGTCTGTGGATCATCGCCGACGAGATCTATTCGCTGTTCCACTATGGTCATGGCCGCGCGCCATCCTTCCTCGACGTCGCGGAGGCGGAAGACCGCATCCTGTTCGTCAACAGTTTTTCCAAGAACTGGGCCATGACCGGCTGGCGCGTCGGCTGGATCAAGACCCATCCAAGCCTGCAGCAGGTGTTCGAAAACCTGATCCAGTATTCGAACTCGGGTGTCGCCCAGTTCATGCAGCGCGGCGCGGTCGCGGCGCTCGACGAGGGCGATGCCTTTGTCGCCGAACAGGTGGAGCGGGCGAGGGAAGCCCGCGACCTGGTCTGCGGCATTCTCGGCGAAACCGGCAAGGCGCGCTTCACCGTGCCGCAGGGCGCCTTCTACCTGTTCTTCACCGTCGATGGCATCACGGATTCGCGGGCAGCCGCTTTCGAAATCGTCGACAGGGCCAATGTCGGCCTGGCGCCCGGCACCGCCTTCGGCCCCGGTGGCGAAGCGTTCCTGCGGCTGTGCTTCCACCGCCGCCTCGATCAGCTCGAGGAAGCGGCAAACCGGCTGGCTAGCTGGATGAACACTGTTTGAACAGGTGGCGGCCTTAGCCGCCTGACTTCGGCACCAGAAGCGGAATAATGCGGTCACTTTTCGCGACGGCTGGCCGTCCCGCAGACCCGTAAGGAATGCCGAGCGCGTCCCATGTCTCGACCAGCGCGTCCTGCAGTTCGGCGATCAGCGCGTCGGAATGGAACGGCGTCGGTGTGATGCGCAGCCGCTCGGTGCCGCGCGGCACTGTCGGGTAGTTGATCGGCTGGATGTAGATGCCGTGCACGCCGAGCAGGCGGTCGCTGGCCATCTTGCAGAGCTCCGGATCGCCAACCAGCAGCGGCACGATGTGGGTTGGCGACTCCATCACCGGCAGGCCGGCGGCGGACAGGATCTGCTTGGTTCGGCTCGCCTGCTGCTGCTGGGCGTCGCGCTCGGCCTGCGAGCGCTTGAGATGACGGATCGATGTTGTGGCCGCGGCGGCGATCGCCGGCGGCAGCGCCGTGGTGAAGATGAAGCCCGGCGCATAGGAGCGCACCGCGTCGATGACGGCGCTGGTGCCGGTGATGTAGCCGCCCAGCGTGCCGAACGCCTTGGCCAGCGTGCCTTCGATGATGTCGATGCGGTCGGCCAGGCCTTCGCGCTCGGTGATGCCGCCGCCGCGCGGCCCGTACATGCCCACCGCATGGACCTCGTCGATATAGGTCATGGCGTTGTAGCGTTCGGCAAGTTCGACGATCTCTTTGATCGGCGCGATGTCGCCATCCATCGAATAGACGCTTTCAAAGACGATCAGCTTGGCGCGTTCGCGGCCGGCCGTCTGCAAAAGGCTTTCCAGATGCGCGACGTCATTGTGGCGAAAAATCTTCTTTTCCGCACCCGAGCGCCGCACGCCTTCGATCATCGAGGCATGGTTCAGCTCGTCCGAGATAATCAGACAATTGGGCAAAAGCCGTGCGATGGTCGAGATCGAGGCTTCGTTGGAGACGAAGCCGGAGGTGAAGACGAGAGCCGCTTCCTTGCCGTGCAGGTCGGCGAGCTCATGCTCCAGCTCGACCAGCGGGTTGGACGTGCCGGAAATATTGCGGGTGCCGCCGGCGCCGGAGCCCATCTTGCCTGCCGCGTTCTGGAACGCGGCGATCACGTCCGCGTGCTGGCCCATGCCGAGATAATCGTTGGAGCACCAGACGGTGATTTCCTCGGCGCGGCCGTTGGCACGCCAGATGGCGCGCGGGAACTTGCCCGCGATGCGCTCGAGGTCGGCGAAGACGCGGTAGCGACGCTCGGCATGGAGCTGGTCGATCGCCTCCTCGAAGAAACGCTGGTAATTCATCTCGACTTCCCAATTTTGGGCGGGATCATAATCATTGGCCTTTTGGTCGTCCACCGGGCCGATTTGGTCAAAATGCCACGCCCCGGACCTGTTCCTAACGACGGCGGATCGTGGCCTATTCCCAATCCGTGGCACGCTCTTTGGTTCACTTTTGTTTCCGCATGATGCCACATCAAGTGAACGCTGGTTACATCGGGTTTTAATGGGCAGACGGCAGACTTTCCAGTAAGGCGGTTGTTGAGACAGTTTCCGATAAATCTAGGGTAAGCGAGGATGCGGATGACGGTTTTGGTGACAGGTGGCGCAGGCTATATCGGCAGCCATATGGTCTGGGAATTGCTGGATGCGGGCGAAAGCGTGGTCGTTCTCGACCGGCTTTCCACCGGCTTCGAATGGGCGGTGGCGCCGGAGGCAAGGCTGGTCGTCGGCGATGTCGCCGACAAGGAACTGGTCGGCTCGATCATCCGGGAGAACAAGGTCGACGCGATCATCCATTTCGCCGGTTCCATCGTCGTCCCGGAATCGGTCGCCGACCCGCTCGCCTACTATGAGAACAACACCTCGAAGACACGCACGCTGATCGAAACCGCGGTGCGCGAAGGTGTGCCGAATTTCATCTTCTCCTCGACAGCCGCCGTCTATGGCGGCGCCGGACTGGAACCGGTGCGCGAGGATGCCAGCCTGGCGCCGGAATCGCCCTATGGCCTGTCTAAGCTGATGAGCGAATGGATGCTGCGCGATGCAGGCCTTGCGCACGACATCCGCTACACGGCGCTACGCTATTTCAACGTCGCCGGGGCCGACTCGAAGGGCCGCACCGGCCAGTCGACGCCGGGCGCCACCCATCTGATCAAGGTCGCCTGCGAGACCGCGCTAGGCAAGCGCCCGTTCATGCAGGTCTTCGGCACCGATTATCCGACGCCGGATGGCACCTGCATGCGCGACTATATCCATGTCAGCGATCTGGCCGCCGCGCATCGCCTTGCGCTGCAACGGCTACGCGCCGGCGGCGCCAGCCTCGTCGCCAATTGCGGCTATAGCCATGGCTATTCGGTGCTCGAGGTCATCGACAGCGTGCGCCGCGCCTTTGGCCATGACTTCGAGGTCAGGATGGGCGACCGGCGTCCCGGCGATGCCGCGGCGGTGGTTGCCAATTCCGATCTCGCGCGGTCCGAACTCGGCTGGACCCCGCAGCGCGACGATCTCGACCAGATCGTCAACGACGCGCTGGCCTGGGAGCGCATCCTGACCAGCAAGAACTCCGCGCGGAGCTGAGCGCGCTTTCCCAGGGGCTCACAAGCCCCAAGGGCTCGCAAGGTGCGCGGCGACGCGCTATGCAAGCATTCGCGATACGGCGTGGAGGCGCCGTGCCGCGAGAGCTTGGGGGATGGCATGAAGATAACGGTGCTTGGAGCCGGCGTCGTCGGTACGGCGGCCGCCTATTACCTGGCCGCCGACGGTCACGAGGTCACCGTGATCGAGCGCCATCCGGCGCCGGCGCGGGGCACCAGCCAGTCGAATGCCGGGCTGGTGTCTCCGGGGGATGCCACCGCCTGGGCCTCGCCGGCGGCACTTAAGACGTTCCTGCGCGGGCTCTACAATCATGATCTCGGCATCAAGGTGCGGCTGCGCTTCGATCCTTATTTTCTCGCCTGGAGCCTGCGCTTCCTGCGCCAGTGCACGGTGACCCGCCTGCGCGCCAACAGCCAGGTCAAGCTGCGGCTGGCGCTCTATTCGCGGGACTGCATCAATGCCATTTCAGCCGATACCGGCATCCACTATGACGAGCGCAAGAAGGGCATCCTCTATTTCTTCCGCTCGCAGCACAGTCTCGACACCGGCACCGACAACTATCGCTATCTGGCCGAGCATGGCCTGCCGATCGAGATCGTCGGCCGCGACCGGCTGGTCGAGCTTGAACCAGGTCTTGCCGGGGTGAAGGAAAAGATCGTCGGAGGCGTCTACTCGCCGATCGACCAGACCGGCGATTCCCGGCAGTTCGTGGAAAATTTGGCCGCCTACGCCGCCGAAAAGCTCAGCGTGACCTTTCTTTACGGCACGACGGTCGAGGGCCTCGATATCGAGGGCGACCGGGTGCGGGGCGTGATGACCTCGGCCGGACCGATCGTCGGCGACGCAGTGGTCATCTCGATGGGGCCGGAGAGCGGTTTGCTCGGCCGGCGCTACGGCATCGACCTGCCAGTCTATCCGGTGAAGGGCTATACGGCAACGATTCCGCTGGAGGACGAGAGCAAGGGCCCGACCATGGGCGGTGCCGACGAGGATCAGCTGATGGCCTATTCGCGCCTCGGCAATCGCTTGCGGTTGGCTTCCACCGCCGAATTCACCGGCTTCGACCGCACCCACAAGCCCAGCGACTTTGCCACCATGTTCAGGACCGGCAAGGACCTGTTCCCCGGTGCCTTCGACGAGAAGAAGGCGGAGCTGTGGGCAGGTTTGCGGCCAATGATGCCAAACTCGGTGCCGGTCATCGGCCAGGCGAAATACCGCAACCTTTACCTCGACACCGGCCACGGCCATGTCGGCTGGACAATGGCCTGTGGCTCGGGAAAATTCCTCGCCGACCTCGTCGCCGGCCGCAAGCCCGAGATCGACCCGCAGGGACTTGTCTACAGGGGATAAAATGTCCGGACCGCAAGTCGCCATCGACCTTGGCCGCATCGAGCGCAACGCGCGTACGATCGTCGAGCGCTGCGCGCTTTCGGGCATCAAGGTTTTCGGCGTCACCAAGGGCACCTGCGGCATGCCGCAGGTGGCGCGCGCCATGCTGCGCGGCGGCGTCTCCGGGATCGCCGAGTCGCGTTTCGAAAACATCCGCCGGCTGCGCGACAGCGGTATCAGCGCGCCGATCATGCTGTTGCGCAGTCCGCCGATGGCGCGTGTGGAGGAAGTGGTGCGCACCGTCGACGTCAGCCTGCAGTCGGAGCTGACGATCATCCGCGAAATCTCGCGCATCGCCGAGCGCATGGGCCGCGTACACGACATCATGCTGATGATCGATCTCGGCGATCTCCGGGAAGGCATCTGGCCGAACGACCTCATCCCCACGGTCGAGCAGATTCTCGATATGAAGGGCGTGCGCATCGCCGGCATTGGCACCAATCTCGGCTGCTTCGGCGCCATCATGCCGACGGAGGAAAATCTCGGCCAGCTCGTCGCCCATGCTTACAAGACCGAGCGGCTGTCCGGGAAAAGCCTGGACTTCATCTCCGGCGGCGCCTCGTCGTCCCTGCCGCTGCTGCTCGAAGGCAAATTGCCGGCCGGTATCAACAATCTGCGCGTCGGCGAGGCGATCCTGCAGGGTGGTGTGGAAACCTTCCGTGACGTGCCATGGGCCGAACTCGAACCCGATGCCTGCCGGCTGACCAGCGACGTCATCGAGGTCAAGCTTAAGCCGTCACGGCCGATCGGCACCTCCGGTTACGACGCCTTCGGCAACCAGCCTGTCTTCCCCGACGAAGGCGACAGGTTGCGCGCCATCGCCAATATCGGCCGGGAGGATGTGCTGGTCGAAGGGCTGAGCCCGATCGGCAAAGGGATAAGGGTGCTCGGCGCCTCCAGTGACCATCTGCTGCTCGATGTCCAGGACGCCGACCCGCCGCTCGCCGTTGGCGATCGCGTCGCCTTCCGCATGAGCTATGGCGCCATGCTTTTGGCAATGACCTCGGAATATGTCGAAAAAGCACCAATGCACGATGTCGCGGATTTCTCCGGCCGCAAGATGGTGTCGATTTCGGCCGAAGCGGAAGCGGCCCGCATCCTCGCCCGGGAGGGAACCGGCGCCCGGCTGGAGGCGATGAATTTCGATGTCGTCGAACTGGCCGATATCGATCGGCCGCCCTCCGGACTGATCCGTCTGACTGCAGGCGCCGATCGTCGTGTCGCTCACAAGGCGCTGACGGCGACGGCGGGCGCGACGCACTCCTTCGGCCTGATCTGGATCGATTCCATCGCCGCGCTGATGCCCGAGGACGAGGACGGCATCGACCTGCCGGAAGTGTCGGTACTGGCGCGCTCGCTTGGCCTCGACCACAAGGCCGGCGCGCTGCAGCCGCAGCTGTCGCCGGAAAACATTGTCATCATCGGACTGCGCCATGCCGACCCGGCCGAAGTGCGGGTGCTGAAGGATTCGCGCGTCTCGGCCTTCACCATGACCGACATCGACGCCATGGGCATGCGCGACCTGATGCACGAGGCGATCCGCATCGCCACCTCGGGCACGCAAGGATTTCACGTCAGCTACTCGCCTGATGTGACCGAATTCGCCGGCTGGGCGGCTGGTTCCGGCGGCCTCACCGTGCGCGAGACGCATCAGGCGATGGAGGCGATCGCGCTTTCCGGCGGACTGCTGTCGATGAATGTCTCCGGTTTGAGTGCCGATCTGGAGCCCAGGATCGGCACCGATACCATCAACTTCGTCATGTCGGCCTTCGGCAAGCGGATCCTCTGATCAGCCAATAGCCTCGACGGCCGCCCGCCACGCGCGCGCATACTCCGCCCAGGCCGGATCGGCCGGCGGCTCTTGTGTCTGGCCCTTGCCATGCGCGGCACTCTGGTCCGATGCCAGCAGGGCGGCCCCGATGCTGGTGCCGGTAGCGGCTTCCGATGCGATGACCGCGCGGCCGGTCCTGGCGGCAAGCATCCGCGTGAACAATTGGTTGCGCGCGAAAGGTCCCTCGACTGTCGTCGGGCCATCGCCGCCGATCAGGTCGAGGCAAGTGGCGGTCATTAGCGCCAGGTAGAAGGAGATCGCGGCAAAGCGCTGGCCGGGAGGGATGGCCTCGCCCTTGCGCCATGCGGCGGTGTGATGCGGAAACGGCCCCGAGCCTTGCTGGATCGAAGGCAAAAGCAATGTCTTGCGCGCCAGCACCGCGGTGACATCGCTGTCGTTCCAGTTCTGCGCCGAGCCTTCGGTCAGCAGCGAGAATTCGCGGCCGCCCATGAACCGCGCCGAGGGCACGGGGTTGCCGAGGGCATTGACATTGACCAGCGTATCCCTTGCTGGATCGAGCGCGACCGCCTTGCCGCCGACCGCCATCGATACCACCCAGGTGCCGGTCGAGACCACCGAGAAGGGCAGCGCATCGGACAGGAGATGCGGCAGCAGGGAGGCGTTGGAATCGTGCAGGCCGCAAAAGACCGGCGTTTGTGGGTCAAGCCCGGTCCGCTCCGCAAGCTCGGGCAGGATCGAGCCAAGACGGTCGCTGGCCGGCCGCACGGGCGCCATCAGGTCGCGCCAGCCCAAGCGGTCGACCAGCGCCGAAAAATCCCCCGTCCAGGGGTTCCACAGATCGGTGTGGCAGCCGAGCGAGGTGACCTCGTTGGCGACGATACCGGTCAGGCGCAGCGCCCAGTATTGCGGGTACATCAGCATCTCGGCGGCCCTGGCGAACTCCGTCGGGAAGCTTTGCTGCTGCCAAAAGAATTGCGCGCCGAGATTGAGGCCGAGCGGCAGGCGCGGCGTGCCGGTCTCGGAGAAGGGCGGGCGGATCGCACCATAGCCTTCCGCAAGCTCGTCGGGCCCGTCGAATTCATAGTCGAGAACAGGCAGCACGAGTTCGCCGGAGGCATCGACCAGCACGCCGGTCGCGCCATGGGTGGTGATCGAAATGGCGTCGATGCGCTGTTCGCGGTTGAGCGCCGCAAGGCTGTCGAGGATGAAAACCCACAGCGCTTCGACATCGTGATGCGGATAGGGCGCCTGTCGCACCGGCGCATTCGCCCTGCGGCGCAGCGCTACCTCGCTCAATGTGGCGAGATCGACCAGCGCCACCTTGGCATTGGTCTTGCCGATATCGATCACGGCGACGTTGCGGATCGCGCTCATTCCATATGGAACATTATTTCCAGGGGCACCGCCACCGGTTCATTGTCCGGCTTGGTCTCCATGATGTCGGCCATTTCAGCCCACCAGCGCTGCATCACCGGATGCTTCGGCAGATCGTCCATGCCGTGACCATCGCGCCGCCACAGCACCCCAAACAGGATATTGATCTCTTCGTCGAGATGGATCGAATAGTCGGAGACGCCGGCCTGCTTGAGCAACGCGACCAGCGCCGGCCAGATTTCATCGTGGCGCTTCTTGTACTCGGCCTTCATGCCGGGCTTGAGCATCATCTTGAATGCGTATTTCTCGGGCATCAGGCCAGGCGTCCCCCGCGCAGCCGCCGCCAGACGATCGGCAGCGCAATGACGATGATCAGGAGCAGGCCTATGAAGATCGACATGACGATGCCGGGCACGTTGAGCAGGCCGAGGCCGAAGGTCACCAGCCCCATGATGAAGGCGGCGAGCACGACGCCCAGAATGCTGCCGGCGCCGCCAAGGATGCTGACGCCGCCCAACACCACCATGGTGATGACTTCGAGCTCATAACCTTGGGCGATGGACGGCCGTGTCGAGCCGAGCCGCGAGGTGATCAGCACCGAGGCGATGCCCGACATCAGGCCGGTCAGGCAAAACAGGATGAATTTTATGCGGCCGACGCGCACGCCGGAAAACTGTGCCGCGACCGGATTGTTGCCGATGGCGAAGACACGACGGCCGAAACTCGTGCGGTGGAGCATGAACCAGTAGACGACAGCCGCGATGAGGAAGAGCACCAGTTCGAACGACACCACCCACCAGACGTAACCCTGGCCGAAGAAGGCGAAGCTTTCAGGATAGCCCTTGTAGGCCTGGTCGCCGAGGATGATGAAGGCGATGCCGCGAAACAGGCTCATCGTGCCGATGGTGACGACGATGGAAGGCAGGCCGAGGCGCGTGACCAGCAGCCCGTTGAAGGCGCCGCAGCCGAGGCCGACGACGATGCCGATCAAGACAAGCACTGGCGTGCCGGCGCCGGCCTGCACCGCCATGCCCATCATGGTCGATGCCAGCGCGATGATGGCGGCCACCGACAGATCGATCTCGCCGGAGATGATCAGCAATGCCATTGCAAAGGCGATCAGACCCTTTTCGGTGAAGTTGAAGGTGAGATCGGAGAGCGAATAGGGGTCCAGGAAATAGGGTGAGGCGAAACTGTTGATGGCAAAGATGGCGATAGCCACCACGACCAGCAGCGCTTCCCAGGAAATGATCGCCGAAGAGAGCGGCTTGTCGAGCCGGTCGGGAATGTGGCGAGGGGCGGGGACGTCGGTCATGCCGCTTCCATCTTTCTCAGGATGATGCGGCCCTGCTGGCGTTCGCCGCGCGCGTTGAGCACGACGGCCAGGATGATGGCGCTGCCCGAAATCGCCATCTGCCAGAAGGGCGAGATGTTGATGACCGGCAACGCGTTGGAGATGATGCCGAGGAACAGCGCACCGAGCACGGCACCCCCGACCGAACCGATGCCGCCGGCGATCGAGATGCCGCCGATGACGCAAGCGGCGATGATGTTGAGCTCATAGCCGTTGGCGACCTCGACCGAGGCAATGACGTAGCGCGAAATCCAGAGATAACCGCAGAGGCCACCGATCATGCCGGAGATGCAGAAGACGATGAATTTCGTGCGCCCGACATCGATGCCAGTATAGACCGACGCCGTCGGATTGACGCCGATGGCATAGATCGAGCGGCCGAGCGCGGTGCGTGTCATCAGCACGAAGAACAGTCCGATGACCAGTATGGCGATCAAGGACAGCACGGGAATGCCGAGGAAAGCAGCGCGCTGGAAACCGATGAAGTCCGGGCTCATCTTGTCGGCATTGACCCAGGCGCCGCCGGACAGGACGAAAGTAGCGCCGCGATAGATGGTCAGCGTGCCCAGCGTCACCACGATCGAGGGGATGTTCAACCGCCACACCAGCAGGCCGTTGATGGCGCCGAGCATCAGCCCGACGGCGAGCGCGATGACGATCAGCAGCGGGATCGGGATTGCCGGATGGGCGGCGTTCAGCATCGCCACCACCATGCCGGTGAAGCACAGATTGGAGGCCATCGACAGGTCGATGGAGCGGGTCAGGATAACGACCATCTGGCCGAGCGCCAGGATCATCAGGATCGAGGTGTCGTTGAACACCTGGCGCAGGTTGCCTGCATCGGCAAAGGCCGGAAAGCGCGTCGAGATCAGCCCGATCAGCACGACGATGGCTGCGAGCAGCCAGATTTCGCGGTATTTGAGGAATGCTTTCATGCCGCGATCCCCGCTGCCGTCCTGACCAGCGTCTCGGCGTCCAGTCCCTTGTTGTCGTAGACCGCCGCGACGAGACCCTCGCGCATGACGACGACGCGGTCGGACATGCCGAGGATTTCGGGCAGTTCGGACGACACCATGATCACCGACAGGCCCTGCGCCACAAGCTCCGCCATGAAGCCGTGCACGGCGGCCTTGGAGCCGATGTCGATGCCCTTGGTCGGCTCGTCCAGGATGATCACCTTGGGTGTCGTCGCCAGCCATTTGGCGATGACCACCTTCTGCTGGTTTCCCCCCGAAAGCGTTCCGACATCCTGGCTGAGCGAGGAGGCCCTGAGGTCAAGCCTCTCTGTAAAGGAACGGGCCAGCGAAAATTCCTCCGCCAGCCGAAGCATGCCGGATTTGGAGGTGCGGGCGAGCGAAGGGAGAGAAACATTCTGGAAGATCGGCAGGCCGATCACCACGCCCTGCTTGCCGCGTTCCTCCGGCACGTAGACAATGCCGGCCTCGATCGAATCCGCCGCCGATTTCGGCGCGATCGCCTTGCCTTCCAGCGTGATCGTGCCGCTGCTGGTGCGCGTGATGCCTGAAATCGCCTGCATGACCTCGCTGCGCCCGGCACCGACCAGGCCGTAGAAGCCGAGGATTTCGCCCTTGTGCAGCTCGAAGCCGATGTCGTTGAATTCGGTCGGGTGCGACAGGCCGGAAACGGAGAGCACCGGCGCGCCGATCTCGGCCTTGCGCTGCGGAAAGATATGGTCGACCGCGCGGCCCACCATCATGCGCACGATCTGGCTCTGGCCGGCATCCCTGATCAGGCCTTCGCCGACCATCTCGCCGTCGCGGAATACGGTGTAGCGGTCGGCGATGCGATAGATCTCGTCGAACTTGTGGCTGATGAACAGGATCGCCTTGCCCTGTTCCTTGAGGAACTCGATGAGCAGGAACAGCTCCTCGATCTCCTTCGTCGAAAGGGCGGCGGTCGGCTCGTCCATGATGACGATCTGAGAATCGATCGACATGGCGCGCGCGACCGCGACGAGATGCTTGTTGGCGATGCCGAGATCCCTGAGCCGCGCATCGGCGTCGATATGGCCGGCATGCATCGTGTCGAGCACTTCCCGCGCATTCTTGCGCATCGTGCGCCAGTCGATGGTGCCGAAGCGGCTGCGCGGCGCATGGCCGAGGAAAATGTTTTCGGCGACGCTCAGATCGTCGAACAGAACCGTCTCCTGATGGATGGCGGTGACGCCGATTCCGAAGGCCGCATGCGCGCTGGGCAAGGTGACGGGCTGTCCGTCAATGCTGATGATCCCTGCGTCGGGCTGGTAGATGCCGGTCATGATCTTGACCAGCGTCGACTTGCCGGCGCCGTTTTCACCGATCAGCGCGGTCACCTGGCCTGGATAAAGCGAAAGGCTGACATTGTGCAGCGCCCGCACGCCGGGAAAGCTCTTGGAGATGCCGGACAGCGTCAGGCGTGGAGCCGAGGCTGTAGGCCGCTCCTTTGTCTCGCTGCGTTGGGCTGTCGTGTCCATATCCGTATCAAGCCCCGAAACTAGGTCCGTTTGAAGTCGCGGCGGGACGAAAGCCCCGCCGCGCCATTGAAGGGCGCCAGGATCAATAGATCTTGGAGAACTTCTCGATGTTGCTCTTGTCGAACTGGAAGGGCGGAGCCATCGCGGCCGAATTGGTGTCGTCGAGCGTCACCTTGCCGACGCGGCCGATCGACAGCGTCGCACCCGGCTTGGCCTCTTCCTTGTTCACCGCCAGGTCATGGGCGAGGTAGACGGCGGAGTAACCGAGGTCGATCGGGTTCCACAGCGCAACGGCCTGGCTGGCGCCATTGTCGATGAACTTCTTGAACTCCGACGGCAGCGCCAGGCCGGTGACGTTGACCTTGCCGATCAGGTTCTCGTCGGTGACGACCTGGGCGGCGGCGACGACGCCGACGGTGGTCGGCGCGATGATCGCCTTCAGGTTCGGATAGGACTTCAAGAGGCCTTTGGCCTCATCGGTGCTCTTGGCCGAGTCGTCATCGCCATAGACGGTGGCGACCAGCTTGATCTTGGGGAACTTCTCCGGCAGCACCTTCTTGGCCGCTTCGATCCAGGAATTCTGGTTGGTCGCGGTCGAGGAGGCCGACAGGATGGCGACATCGCCGCCTTCCGGCAGATAGTCGGCGGCCAGCTTGATGATGGTCTCGCCGATCAGCCCGGTGTCGGATGGGTTGAGGTGAAGCTGGCGGCCTTCCTTGGCGACGCCCGAATCCCAGGAGATGACGGTGATGCCACGCTCCATGGCCTTCTTCAGCACCGGCACCAGCGCGTCGGCGTCATTGGCGGAAATCGCGATGGCGTTGACCTTCTGCGCGATCAGCGAATTGACCACTTCGATCTGCGCCTCGGCGGTCGCCTTGGTCGGGCCGGTGTAGATGATGTCGACGTCGCCGAGTTCCTTGGCCGCCTCTTGCGCGCCCTTGTTGGCGGCATCGAAGAAGCCGTTGCCGAGCGACTTCACCACCAGCGCGATCTTGACGTTCTCCGCGTAGGCGGCATTCACGAACATGGCGGCCGAGAAGGCCGCCGTCACCATCAATTTCTTTAAGAAGCTCATCGTTTTCCTCCCTTGAGCGTTGCATTCCATCGCCGCTGCGGGCGTGAGGTGTCTCAGGCCTGCAGTGAAGATTCTTCCTTTGTCGACTTGCGGGCGACGATCAGCGTCACCCCCGCGGTTTCCAGCATCTTTGCCTCGCGGTCTTCGATGCCGTCGTCGGTGATGACGGTGGCGATGCGCGAAAGACCGCACAGGATCAGGCTGGAGCGTTTGCGGAATTTCGAGGAATCGACCAGCACCACCAGTTCGTCGGCCTGGTCGATCAGCTTCTGCTCCGCCTGGATCAGCAGCGGATCGCCTTCCATCAGGCCGAGAGGCCCCAACCCTTGGGCGCCCATGAACATGCGGCGCGCGTAGAAATTGCGCGTCACATCGTTGTCGAAAGGCGACAGGATGATGTTCTGCTCGCGATAGATCGTGCCGCCCGACAGCATCACCGTGTTCTTGGAGTGCTTGAGCAGGTGCTCGGCGATCGGGAACGAATTGGTGAAGATCGGCATGCGGCGGCCGGTCAGGAAATGCACCATCTGGAAGGTGGTGGTGCCGCCATTGATGATGATCGGCTCGCCGTCCTTGCACAGTTCGACCGCTTCGCGTGCGATCGCCCGCTTCTGCGCGGCGTTGAGCGTTTCGTTGACGGAGAAGGGGCGGCCCGCCAGCCCGATGAACTGCGGCGGCGAGATCGCCTCGGCGCCGCCGCGCACCCGGCGCAGGCGTTTCTGGACATGGAGAGCAGCGATGTCGCGCCGGATCGTCGCCTCGGAGGATTCCGTCAGGTCGACCATCTCCTGCACCGTGACCACAGGTTTTTCCTGGACGGCGGACAGAATGATCCTGTGGCGCTCTTTTTCGTGCATGGTTCCTCCCTGCCTCAGCATCTAGGCACCCAAAACGAGCAGTGTCAATCATTTCCGATCATATAATTTCATTGTGCAGTGCAATATGATTGATGTTGATCGTTTGTGATTGACAAGCTCGCCTCTTGCGTAGACATTCCTGGGCGAAAAAGGAGCGCATCGTCCGCGCTCCAAGGGAGGATTACCTATGCTCGACAAGCGCTCCGGCTCGCGCCTCGCCAATCTGTGGGATGATGCGAAGGCACAGGGGATGAGTGAGCCCGAGCTTCTGGTCTATCGCTCGAACACGCTCGGCTCCGACAAGCGCGTCACCAACTATGGCGGCGGCAATACCTCCTCGAAGATCTGGCAGAAGGATCCGCTCACCGGCGAGAATGTCGAGGTGCTTTGGGTCAAGGGCTCGGGCGGCGACAGCGCCTCGATCAAGCTGGACGGCTTCGCCACCCTCTACATGGACAAGTTGCGGGCGCTGAAGGGGCTTTACCGCGGCGTCGAGCATGAGGACGAGATGGTGGGTTATCTGCCCCACTGCACCTTCAACCTCAATCCACGCGCGGCCTCGATCGACACGCCGCTGCACGCCTACGTGCCGAAGCCCTTCGTCGACCACATGCATCCCGATGCCATCATCGCCATCGCCGCCGCGAAAGATTCCAGGGCGCTGACCAAGGAGATCTTCGGCGACGTCATTGGCTGGCTGCCATGGAAACGGCCGGGCTTCGAGCTTGGCCTGTGGCTGGAGAAATTCTGCCTCGAACACCCAACCGCCAAGGGCGTCATCCTCGAAAGCCACGGCCTGTTCACCTGGGGCGACACCCCCAAGGAATGCTACGAGACGACGATCTCGGTGATCAACCAGGCGATCGAATGGTTCGAGCGCCGCTCCGAAGGCGTGGCGATTTTCGGTGGTGAGGTGGTGAAGTCGCTCGACGCCGCTGACCGCCGTGCCATTGCCGCCAAGCTGATGCCGAGAATCCGTGGCCTGATCTCGGAAAAGAGCCACAAGCTCGGCCATTTCGACGATTCGGCCGCCGTGCTCGAATTCGTCAATTCGAAAAATTTGCGCCCGCTGGCCGCACTCGGCACCTCGTGCCCAGATCATTTCCTGCGCACCAAGATCCGCCCGCTGGTCATCGAATTCGACCCGGCAAAGCCTGACATTGATGCCGTCATCGCGCGCCTCGCCGACGACATTGCCGAATATCGTGTCGGCTACCAAGCCTACTACGACAGCTGCAAGCATGCGGATTCGCCCGCCATCCGCGATCCCAATGCGGTGGTCTATCTGATGCCCGGTGTCGGCATGTTCACCTTCGCCGGCGACAAGGCGACCGCACGCATCTCGGGCGAATTCTACGTCAATGCCATTAACGTCATGCGCGGCGCGTCCACCGTCTCGTCCTATGTCGGCCTGCCCGCGCAGGAGGCTTTCGACATCGAGTACTGGCTGCTCGAGGACCTGAAGCTGCAGCGCATGCCGAAGCCGAAGTCTCTCGCCGGCCAGATCGCGCTGGTCACCGGCGGCGCCGGCGGCATCGGCCGGGCTACGGCCAACCGCCTGCTGCGCGAAGGCGCCTGCGTGGTGCTGGCCGATATAGACGAGGCGGCGCTCGCCAGCGCCAATGAGGAACTGGCCAAGGTCTTTGGCATGGATTTCGTCCGGCCGGTCCTCATCAACGTCACCTCGGAGGATCAGGTCGTCGCCGGCTTCGCCGAGACCGCGGTCGAGTTCGGCGGCATCGACATTCTGGTCTCCAATGCTGGGCTTGCGTCCTCGGCGCCGATCGAGGAGACGACGCTGGCGCTGTGGAACAAGAACATGGATATCCTGTCGACCGGCTATTTCCTGGTCTCGCGGGAAGCGTTCCGGCTGTTCCGGGTACAGAAGATCGGCGGCAATGTCGTCTTCGTCGCCTCCAAGAACGGCCTTGCCGCGTCACCCAATGCCGCCGCCTATTGCACCGCCAAGGCCGCCGAAATCCATCTCGCCCGCTGTCTCGCGATGGAAGGCGCGGAAGCGCAGGTCAGGGTCAATGTCGTCAATCCGGACGCCGTGTTGCGTGGCTCGAAGATCTGGACCGGCGAGTGGAAGGAACAACGCGCCGCCGCCTACAAGATGTCGACCGACGATCTCGAAGAGCACTACCGCTCGCGCTCGATGCTGAAGCGCTCCGTCTTCCCGGAAGACATCGCCGAAGCGATCTATTTCCTGGCCTCCGACATGTCGGCCAAGTCGACCGGCAACATCATCAACGTCGACGCCGGCAACGCACAGAGCTTTACGCGCTGAGCTAACCTCGAAGCGCTCCCTTCTCCCGTCACTATACGGGGAGAAGGTGGCCCGAAGGGCCGGATGAGGGGCAGCGCTCACCGAATGCATTCTGGGAGGAACAGCAGTGTCCGAATCCATCATCTCCGCCGACATCGTCGATAAGAGCAATGCCGCGCGCAAGGCCCACCTCGAGCGCGACTACGCCTCGCTCGGCGAACGCCTCGACCGGCGCGGCATTGCCATCAATGCGATCAGGGACAAGGTCGAGAAATTCGCCGTCGCGATCCCCTCCTGGGGCGTCGGCACCGGCGGCACCCGCTTCGCCCGCTTCCCGGGCGCTGGCGAGCCACGCGACATCTTCGACAAGATCGAGGATTGCGCCGTCATCAAGCAGTTGACGCAGGCGACCCCGACCGTCTCCCTGCACATCCCGTGGGACAAGGCCGATCCGAACCGGCTGAAGCAGGCGGCTTCCCGCTTCGGTCTCGGTTTCGATGCCATGAATTCCAACACCTTCTCGGACACGAAGGATCAGAAGCTCTCCTATAAATTCGGTTCGCTGTCGCATTCCGATGCCGGTACGCGCCGGCAGGCGGTCGAGCACAATCTCGAATGCATAGAGATCGGCAAGACGCTGGGCTCCAGGGCATTGACGGTGTGGATCGGCGACGGCTCGAATTTCCCCGGCCAGGTCAATTTGGCCAAAGCCTTCGAGCGCTATCTCGATGCCATGAGGCAAGTCTACGCCGGCCTGCCGGCCGACTGGAAGCTGTTCACCGAGCACAAGATGTACGAGCCGGCCTTCTATTCCACCGTCGTGCAGGACTGGGGCACCAACTACATCATCGCCAAGGAATTGGGTGACAAGGCGTTCTGCCTCGTCGACCTCGGCCACCATGCGCCCAACGTCAACATCGAGATGATCGTGTCGCGGCTGATCCAGTTCAAAAAACTCGGCGGCTTCCACTTCAACGATTCGAAATATGGCGACGACGATCTCGATGCCGGCTCGATCGATCCCTACCGGCTGTTCCTCGTCTTCAACGAACTGGTCGATGCCGAGCTTTCCGGCGCCGAAGGCTTTGATCCCGCCCATATGCTCGACCAGAGCCACAACGTCACCGATCCGATCGAAAGCCTGATGCTGTCGGCGGTCGAGGTGCAGCGCGCCTATGCGCAGGCGCTGCTGGTCGACCGCAAGGCGCTTGAAGGTTTTCAGGACGGCAATGACGCGCTGATGGCGACGCAGATGCTGAAGGCGGCTTACCGCACCGATGTCGATCCGATCCTTGCCATGGCGCGGCTGAAGACCGGTGGCGCCATCGATCCGGTCGCCGCTTACCGGGCAGCGGGCTACCGCGCCAAGGTCGCGGCCGAACGGCCAGCCGTCGCAGGCGGCTCCGGCGGGATCGTTTGAGGTAGAGCCGATCTCCCCTCTTGCGGGGAAGATGTTCGGCAGGACAGAGGGGGGCGCTGTCCCGCCGACGTCTCAGCTGATTGAGCTGCCTCACAATCAAACCTGGATGAACAAACGTCTGAAGGTTGGCGATCCCTCGCGCCCTGTATCTCCCCACAAGCGGGCAGTCACCAACCCGTGAATGTCTTCATTGAAGATGGACTCGATCGCTCCAAGTAGCTCTTCTTAGCAAGCACCATCTGGAGAACCCGCCATGCACCTCACCCGCCGGACGCTGATCGCCCTCAGCCTTTCCATCACTTTCGCCTTTTCGCCATCGGCCTTCGCCGCGTCACCAGCACCGGCCAAGGGCGAGAACGGCATGGTCGTCACGGCCCAGCATCTGGCTTCCGAAGTTGGCGTCGAGGTTCTGAAAAAGGGCGGCAATGCCGTCGATGCGGCTGTCGCTGTCGGCTATGCCTTGGCCGTGGTCTACCCCAACGCCGGCAATATCGGTGGCGGCGGCTTCATGACCATCCGCTTCAAGGACGGCAAATCGACCTTCCTTGATTTTCGTGAGCGGGCGCCGCTTGCCGCGACCAAGACCATGTATCTCGACAAGGATGGCAACCCGGTGAAGGGCGCCAGCCTCGACGGCTACCTCGCGGTCGGCGTACCGGGTTCCGTCGCCGGTTTCGAGATGGCGCGCCAGAAATACGGCACCTTGTCCAGGCAGGATTTGATGGCGCCGGCGATCAACTATGCCAAGGACGGGTTCATCCTCAACCAGGGCGATGCAGCCTCATTCGCCGGCGGCGCTGAAAGGTTGGCGAGGGACCCAGCGGCGGCCGCCGCCTTCCTCAAACCCGGTGGCAAGCCCTACGGCATCGGCGAGAAGCTGGTTCAGCCCGACCTTGCCGCGTCGCTCTCAGCCATTTCCGAGAAAGGTCCCGATGCCTTCTACAAAGGCGCCATCGCTGACGCCATCGTCAAGGCGAGCGGCGCCAGGGGCGGTATCCTGGCCAAGGGTGATTTCGAACACTATGCGGTGCGCGAGCTGAAGCCCGTCACCTGCTCCTATCGTGGCTACGAGATCATCTCGTCGCCGCCGCCGAGCTCAGGCGGCGTCATCATCTGCGAAATCCTCAACGTGCTGGAAGGCTACCCGCTGTCCTATCTCGGCGCCGGCTCGGCCGAAACGGTGCATGTCATGGTCGAGGCGATGCGCCACGCCTATGTCGACCGCAACTCGGCGCTCGGCGATCCCGATTTCGTCGACAACCCGATCTCCAAGCTGCTGGATAAAGTCTATGCCAAGGACATCCGCGACAAGATCGATCCGTTCCGGGCCGGTGTGTCGCAGGACCTGATGCCGAAGGGTTTTGGCGAATCGAAGGAGACGACGCATTATTCGATTATCGACAAGGACGGCAACGCGGTCGCGGTCACCTACACGTTGAACGGCTCGTTCGGCGCCGGCGTAGTGGCGGACGGCACCGGCATCCTGCTCAACAACGAGATGGACGACTTCACCCAGAAACCCGGCGTGCCAAACCTCTATGGCCTCGTCCAGGGCGAAGCCAACGCTATCCAGCCGAAGAAGACGCCGCTGTCCTCGATGAGCCCGACAGTCGTGGCCAGGGACGGCAAGCCGTTCATGGTCATCGGCAGCCCCGGCGGCTCGCGCATCATCACCATCACGCTGGAAGCGATCGTCAACGTCATCGACCACGGCATGAACATCCAGGAGGCGATCGATGCGCCGCGCATTCATCACCAATGGCTGCCCGACACCGTCTACATCGAGCCGTTCGGCCTTTCGCCCGACACCGAAAGGCTGCTGGCCGGCATGGGCTATCACCTCGATCTCGCTGACCAGAGCTGGGGGCAGGCGGCCGGAATCCTGGTCGGCGGCAAGAGCCTGGCGGAAATCAAGAAGGGCGGCGGCGCGCGCTACAATGGCGCAATCGACAGCCGCGCGGCATCGGGCGAAGCGCTTGGATATTGACAGGCCGCAAACCTGTTCCTTGCCTGACGAGGCCGGATTCCGCCTTTCGGGACCGGCCTCCGCCTCATGGCCCGGCAGGAGCCGTCAGGTCACCAGCGTGACGGTCGATGCAATCAGCATCAGGGCAGCGATGCCGACGAACAGCGCATAGATGCGTGGCCGGTCGAGCAGCAGCGCGTTACCCGATATCCAGGCCGACGTGGCGCCGCCCAGCGCGAAGAGGAAGCCGTTGCGATGGCCGAAAGTCATCGACGCTGCCATAAGCCCGCCGATGATCAGGGCGCCGAACACGATGATCACGGCGACCGCGTATTTCTCGAAGTCGTTACTGCCGATCCCCGGTCCGATCGCATTCAGATTGGGCAGGTCGTCCGGATCGAAAGGGTTCGCCGACCCATATTCGTCTTGACCGATCGATTCTCGCATCACTCGTTCTCCGCAGACCGGCAACAAACCATCAACACTTGCCGAGTGCAACCCGATCGCACATCCCTCTCTGTGTCGACTGTCACCTTCAACACGTTCCGGCGGCGCTTGTCACCGATTTTTCCGGCCGCGTGGGTCGAATGCAACAACGTGTCCGCGTTTGGATGGCGCGCCACCATCCTATTCTATTTGGACTATGTTCGCGGGAAAAAGATGATGCCGCGCGTCAATTTCAGCGCCGCAACGTCCTGCGCGACCGCGGCGGGGAGCCGCGGCGCTGGGCGTGAGGCGGGCAATTGTTGACTGGGAAGGCGTCGCGGTGCGGGAAAGGAACACCGCCCTTGCTGCACGCCTGCCTCGGTATGATGGTGGGCACCTCGCGCCCTCATTCCTGTGAAGGGGAGGCGCTCAATCGACGATAGGGCACGCCATCGAAGCTTGCCGTCACAAAATCCGTGACGGACATCTTGCGCTTGCGTCCGTCGCTGCAGGCGTATACCGGCCAACCGGCATCGCTGCATTCGCTGGCAGCGCAGATGCGCGCTAGGCAGTTACCGAGGGTCAATCGGAAGCCGCCCTTGCCGGCGAAGCCTTGCAACAAGCTGCCGTCCGCCGACCGCCAGGTCCGCGCACGGAATTCCGCCCGCAAAAGCAATGGTTCGAGAGAGACCGCATGATTGGTTTCGCCGGCACGTCCTGCGAACCGCAGACGGAAGCGCGCCATTGCGGTCGTGTATGCGGTCACAATATCCGATTCGCGAAGATAGGAGATCGGCAGGTTGGAGCGGTCAAGCAGATGGGACATGCGCTCGCTTGCCTCTACCGGCGCCAGCAAGACAACAAAGGTAAGAACGGCGAAGGAGGCTCGCGACATTTCCAGCAGCCATATCGATCTCGGCCTGCCGGTTTGGTCCCGGTTGCCCTCAGTAACATCTCGCCAATCGTCGCCTAGTGCAAGCCGCTTGCTGAGGCAGTCCAAGGCGGCCGAGAGTGCAATTCGCAAGGCCACCGAGGCGCTTGGAGCCGAAGAGGTGACCGCATCGACGAATTTGCGCGGGCGATGGCGAGGTATGCTCAGCGGCAAGGAGGAACACCTGCCGCCAGCCGGGGTTCCTTAGCTGGCGTGGGCCGGCGGCAGTTCGAACAGCTTGGCGCCGTTCTCCTGGCCGCGTTCGACATAGCCGATAATGCCGAACCATCTGGCGACATCGGGCCCCTTGAGCCAGCTGCGCGAGTGGATGGGAAGGTTGCCGGCGAGCGCTTGGATATGCCTGATATGCCGCTTGCAGAAACGGACGGTCGAGCCGCGGAAGAAATCCTCCTGCGCGGCAAACAGCGTGTCGGCGGCGTCGCTGTTTTCATGCCAGGCGATGATCGCCACGGCCTTCTCGCCCTCGACAAGCGCGTGCGCCCGGCCCTCTTTCAAATTCATCATCAGATTGTCGTAGGCGATCTTGCTGTCCTTGCCAGCCGCCGCGTACTCGTCCGACATCCGCTTGGACAGGCCATGGAAGACGTCCTCGAGATCCCCCAGCGTTGCTGCGCGTGCTCTCATTTCACCTCCTGCAGCCCCGGCAGGGAGTTTGCCCTAGGGATTGTGGGGCGCCAAGCAAATTGAATCCGACAGAAGCGCGGTGAGAGCAAAGTCGTTCCGTCAATCGATCTTTGTGACAGGGCGGGCATGCCGGCGGAAGCCTAGTCCCGATAAATTCCGAAATCAGAGGGTTGGAAAACTGCCTTCACCAGCGCCGCGCCTGCTATGACCGGCAGGTAAATAGATTTACGTGAGCACGAAACGTGCTGCTGACGAGTTTCCCGGCGCCTTGTCCACGCCAACAAGTGTGGCGTCGACTGGCGAATGCGCCGGCCCGGCTGCCTCTGCGGCCGGGCCTGTTGTTTCGCGGACCGTGCTGTCACCTAATGATTATGGGACTGCTGGAAGCCGGCCGCGTCGTATTGAGATACGCTCTTCGGATTTTTCGAGTTTTGTGGCTGGGTGCCGGCGTAATGTGTTCCGGCATTCCCATCCGGGTTGAAGGCTGAGCCCGGAGCAGAGCTGGCGTGGCCGGGGGTCGCACTTCCTGTTTGAGCAGTTCCGATTTCTTGGCTGGGCTGACCTGTTGTGCCCGTCACCGTGTGGACATTGGTGGCCAAAGCCATGCTGGTGGAACCTATGAGCAAGCCTGCCATCACCGGAATGAGGAGATGTTTCATGGTCGTTCTCCCAAAAGCATTTGATTTTGGGTGCTCGGGGTTCATGTGAGCACCCGGCGAACTAAAGTTAGAACGCTCTTCGGGGCACCATTCATCCCGACTATCGCAAACTGTGATCTGTTTGTTTCACCGTGACACGCTTTTGGCGGCTTCGGTCTCCAGGTCCTTTAAGGCATCGGGTTCTTTTAAGGCATCAGGGAACAAGAGCCTGTGGATTCCAGTTAACCGGATATGCCAGCCAAGATCAAAGAACCGCAGCCGAAGCCCGGCCCGCAGCCACCCGTCAGTCGGCCGGACAAGGAAGCACCGTCAGAGCTTGAGCACATCGATCCGCCACCGCGAGACGTGCGAGAGGCGCCGGCGCCAAATCCCAATGGCGACAAGAAAGCCTAAGCGCCGACACGCGAACGCGCCTGCAACAGGCGCATGCGATATGACAGCAACCAGGGATCGCGTCATAAGGACTTGATTGTAGCATTGCCCTCTGGCCCAGATGGTCCCCGGTCATGCCATTCGATGCGGGGGATCGAGTCGCCAGAGCGCTACCGCCTTTCCCCCCCACTCGGAGAGCATGCGATATTTTCTACAGTGTCGGGCGTGATGGGCCTGTCTCGGTGCTGCAAAGACCGGTAGGGAGCGGGAGAGTCTGACCCGAAAGCTATCCACGACGCGAACGGCAGCTTTGCGCCGCAACTCAGACGTAGAGCCCGCCTTTACGACATCCCATAAGCGGACACATGCGCGCGGTATGAGGTGGCATACTGCCAGAGCGGAGACCGACGCCCCCACCGTGCAGACCACCGCGATGACGGTTAGGTCGCGATGCTGGTGAACCATGGCTTCGGGCTTCCCGTCGAGCAGTAACGGCTTTGGCAGCACCTTCATTGGCGATCCGTCGCAGGCCGGGATCAACCAACAGATGCTGCTCGGCGTACCCCAACACGTGTGAACGTCCTCCTGGAACGAAGGACGTTTGCCTCGACTAGGACAACGATTTGGATCATTTTTTTGGCGCGGGCTTCGGGTCAGCGATGCGTCCAGGCTTGCAAGAAGAGTTCGACCGCAGACCATCTTTTGGGTGGGACGATGGCCAGCGGCCGACCAGCATGGGAGGATTGTCGCATATCCAAGAAATCGCTAATATAGCAATCTCACCCCCGGGGAGCCGCCGATGTCGATCCACGAGGAACTGCAGGTTTTCTGTAATGCCTATGTAGCTGCCTATCGTGCCGGCGACGCCAAAACATGCGGCGCGATGTTTACGGCCGATGCTGAATTGCATTCGCCCTACGCGCCTCCGGCTAGAGGCCGAGACGCGATCGAAGCTCTCCACACAACCTGGACGAACGGGCACAGCGAGGCGACCGACAAGAAAATGGAAGTGATACATGCGGGCGGATCCGGTGACCTGGCTTGGTGCCTGGCGACGTATACCGAGGGCTTGGAGGTCGGCAACGGAACGTCGGTCGACGTCTTCGAGCGACAGGCCGACGGGTCATGGCTCATACGCATGTGCAGCCTTAACAGCACCGACTGAGGAATAGGTTTGTTGCCGACTTGGCGCGGCCGCGGAGACGGTGGGAATGAAGCAGATCGACTTCTTCTATTTCTTCGGGAGCGGCTACGCATATCTGTCGGTGATGCGCATTGACGCTATGGCGAAACAGTCGGGCGTTGCCGTTCGATGGCGTCCCTTCAATGTCCGCACCGTGATGGCCGAGAACAACATTGCCCTCCGCACCCAGGCGGCAAAGGTGAAGTACATGTGGCGCGATGTGGAGCGGCGCGCGGCGACGCACGGCGTCCCCTACGTCAGGGCTCCCAGCTGGCCGACCGATCCGGACCTTCTGGCCAACCGGGTCGCGATGGTGCGGCCGAAGAGGGCTGGTGCGAGGCCTACACCGTCGCAAGCTTCAGGGCGTGGTACCTGGAAGGCATGGAACTGGGTAGCCGCGCCCATCTGCAGCATGTGCTGGCTCCCCTCGGTCAGGATGTCGACGACGTGACTGCAAAGGCCGACGGCGCCCGCGCCAATGAGCGGCTCAAGGCTGAAACCGATGCGGCCCGCAGCTATGGCATTTTCGGTTCCCCGGCGTTCGTAGTGGATGGCGAAATGTTTTGGGGGGACGACCGGCTCGAAGAGGCGCTTGCCTGGGCCGCTGGCCGACATGATCTGCAAGCGTTGAAACGTGATGGATAGGGCTGCCGTGACGCATTTGGTGAAAATCATGCGCCGATCGTCAGTCCAAGGGAAGATTCAGATGCCAAGCCGCTGGACTATTCTTGCTATCCTATTCGTCGCTCGTGCCGCCTTCGCCTTCCAGTTTGGCAGTGTAGGGGCCGTAGCGCCGCAGCTTAGCCAGAGCCTCGGTGCGAGCCTGGCTGATATCGGCATCCTTATCGGAATCTACTTTGCGCCGGGCGTCCTGCTCGCCTTCCCCGGCGGCGCTGTCGGGCGCCGCTACGGCGACAAGGCGACGGTCCTCGCCGCAATCTTGGCGATGCTGGCAGGCGAATTGCTAATGACCTCGTCTGCCTCTTGGAGTGTGCAAATCGCAGGTCGGCTGATTGCCGGCACTGGCGGCATTCTCCTGAGCGTCCTGATGACCAAGATGGTCGCCGACTGGTTTGCCGGTCGCGAAATCGCAACCGCCATGGCCATTTTTGTCAACTCGTGGCCGGTGGGCATCGCAATCTCGCTCATGCTCCTGCCATGGATTGCAACAAGGTTCGGGCTTCATCTCGTCAATCTTGCCGTCGCGGGGTGGATCATGATTGGCCTCGTTCTCATGGCTTTTTTCTACCGCGCGCCGGAGGCGGCTGTCTCCATTGACGGCGAACCAGGCAGTGTGACCTCGGAAACGGTCTATGCGGTGATTGCCGCTAGCTCGATCTGGTGTCTCTACAACCTCGGTTTGGTGATGATCTTCAGTTTCGGCCCAACGATGCTCGTTGAGCGAGGCTGGTCCATGGCTGCAGCCGGATTAACGATCAGCATCGTCCTCTGGCTCACCGCGATTTCGGTTCCCTTCGGAGGCTTCCTCGCTGATCTGACCAAGCGCGGCGAAGCTATCATTGTCGCAGGCTGCATTGGCTTTGCGCTGCTGACGGTTCTCCTGTCGCGAAGTGGCCAGGTGCTTCCTGTCGTCATTGCCGTCGGGACCGTTTGCGGCCTGCCCGCCGGTGCGATCATGAGCCTTCCTGCGCGCGTGCTCGGGCCAAAAACGCGGGCGATCGGAATGGGAATATTCTATACGACCTTCTATGCCGGGAGCCCGGTTGGATCCGCGATCGGCGGAAAGCTTTCCACGTCGCTCGGCTCCGCGAGCGCCGCGCTCGACTTCGGCGCCGTCCTACTCCTGGTTTGCCCAGCCATTCTGTGGGTATTCCACCGTATCGTTGCTGACCAGAATCGGCCGGCTATTCCATCGATGTAAAACGCGCAAGCAAACCTTAGGCGATATCCCAGGACATGGTGTGCTGCGTAGCGCGGTGGTCATCAACGCTTTGCTGTAGGTGTGATTGTCGAAGCCAACCTTGTTTGCTGCTTCTCTCGTCAGTGGTGGCCATCTCAACGAGGTCTCGGACGGTGTCCGGTCGGCCACATGCGCCTTTCGACCGGGATAGAGCGCTCCTCGGCGATGCGGCGGAATGAGGCGGCCGTGGTGGTCACGTCGTACCGGACGCCCGCAAACATTCCCCAGCTTGCGCCGGAGAGACTCGGAGAGCTGATTCCAGAAGGTGGTCAGCAGGACGCGGGCCTCGGATTCGGTTCGAGAATCCGCGTGACGCGATGCAGCGCGACGACTGTCTCTTTTCGCTTTCTGCCCGAAATGATGGGCAGCAATGCGCCTGAACTTTGCCGTAGGGGACCGGATTTGGGCTTCCTGAGAGCAGACGTCGTCTGCAGCTTCACTGGTGGTCAAGCCGGCAACTATTGGCAATAATGCGGGGAGAGCGCAGAATTGTCCAAAGGGCCTTCGCCTGCGACAGGACATTTGCGCGATGAGTCAATTTGGTGGCGAACCAGTTCGTGATCCTGCGGACCTCGGCTTCGACAAGGCGCGGCTGGCGCGACTGAAGCGGTGGATGCAGCGATATGCCGACACCGGGCGCTGGCCGGGAGGTGCAGTGCTCATCGCGCGTCATGGAGAACTCGCCTTTTTCGACTGCGCCGGGCACGCCGACGTCGAAGCCAAGCGGCCTTGGCAGCGCGGCCTCATCGCTCGCATCTACTCGATGACCAAGCCTGTCACCGCCGTCGCGCTGATGATGCTGTACGAGGGGGCGCGCCTGCATCTCGACGATCCGGTCGAAGCTTACCTGCCGGAATTCAAAAATAGGCAACTTCTGATACCGGGCGCAACGTCGCTGGACCAAACGGTGCCCATCAAAACGAAGATGACGATCCACCATCTGCTGACTCACACATCTGGCCTAAGCCTTTTTACGAACCCCCGACTGCTCGGTGAAGCTTATGCCAAGGAAAAACTCGGCCTCGCCCTTGCCTTCGGTGGGCTCGACAAGATGGTGCGCAGGATCGCCGAGCTGCCACTGGAATGGGAGCCGGGCACGAGATGGCAATACAGCACCGGGTCCGATGTCATCGGCCGTGTCGTGGAAGTCGTTTCCGGAACGACGCTCGACAAATTCTTCGCGAGTCGCATCTTCGAGCCCCTCGGCATGACCGACACCGGCTTCGCTGTGCCGGAGTCTGAGATCAGCCGGTTCCCCCCGCTCTATGAGGCTACGGCTGGCGGCATGGCTTTGCACGAAGCGCCGGAGGTTTCGGAGTGGCGGCAAGGCAAGGTGGATACGTTCTGCGGCGGAGGCGGGCTCGTCGGAACCATCGACGACTATTGGCGGTTCGCCGAAATGCTGCGGGCTGGAGGTGAACTCAACGGCGAACGCGTCCTCAGTCCCCGCACTTTGAGATTGGCGGCGCGCAATCACCTACCGGGAGATCTTGCCTCGATGGCAACCGAAGTTTGGGCCGAGACGCAGTTTGACGGCGTCGGGTTCGGCCTGCTGGGCTCCGTCGTCCTCGATCCGGCTAAGGCGCAAATTTCGGCGCAAGTGGGCGACTATGGCTGGGGCGGGGCGGCAGGCACCTTCTTCTGGGTGAGCCCGGTCGACGACCTGGTTGTCATTCTATTCACGCAACTGCTGCCTTCGAGCGCCATTCCGGTGCGCAAAGAGCTGCGCGCACTCGTCCATGGTGCGTTGACAGGGGCCTGAGACTCGTCAACAGAAACTGCGCGGAGCAACCTTGTGCTTAGCAAGCCGGGCCGGCTCGGCTTCGTGGTGCTCGATGAGCTCTTCGCCCAAGCCGGCGGGCAGTTGCTCTTCCATCTCATCAGCCGGCTTTCCGGGCGGAACTCGCTTCCGGCATCGGTCATCTCACGACGATGCCCGCGCAACCTGAATGTCCGCCCTTGAGGAGCCGCAGCCTGAAGCTGCCAATCCGCTTCCGTGAAGAGTTTCGGGCGCTGGCAGGCGTACGAAAGTCCCCGAGGAAGGAACCCGCGGGCCGCAGGCGATGGCTATGGGGATTTCGATCTGCGGCTGGTGTCGGCGATGGCGCGACCGCCGCCGGGAGACGCCGCGATTGATACGGGCATGCCGCATTGTTGCGCTTGCGCGCGATGTTGCCGGCTCGGCGCAGGTCCGGACGCGCGCCTTTCGGCGACGGTAGTCACCATGGACTCGCGTGGATACGTCGCCGGCGGCTGAGCGCCTGCAGCTGAAGGCTCGACCATGCCATGCCGGGTCATGGGACGTTCTCCCGGTTCGTCGCCGTTGCGTCCGGCGGTCCGCGCGGTTGCCTCCACCGTTCGAACGTCTCGATGACGATCATGCGTCCGCCGCAGCAAGGGCACGGCGGGCGGAAGTTGTCCGGATCGTCGAGATTATCGTCATCGGGCGGCGCGGCGACGTCCAGGAGTTGGCGGGCGAGCGCGAGACAGTCCTTGCGAGAGCCGCCTGCGAGCAAGCCGTAGTGACGGATGCGATGGAAGCCGCGCGGCAGGACATGGAGCAGGAACCGACGAATGAACTCGTGAGTGGCAAGCGTCATGACCTGCTGCCGCTCGGCGCCGTTGCGGCGATAGGCCTTGTAGCGGAAGGTGACGACGCTCTCGTCGAAGGCGACCAGGCGCCGGTTCGAGATGGCGACCCGGTGCGTGTAGCGCGACACATAGGCGAGCACCGCTTCCGGTCCCGCGAACGGCGCCTTGGCGTAAACCACCCAGCGCTTCCCCCGGACGGGAGCAAGGTGGCGCAGGAATGCCCGTCGCTCGGCGAGGCGCACCATCGATCCGAAGAAGGCGAGCCGCCCAGCGTCGTGCAGCGCGACCAGACGGGTCAGGAACAGCCGGCGGAACAGTTTGCCGAGCACGCGCACCGGGAGCAGCAAGGCCGGCCGTGAGGAGATCCATCGGCTGCCGTCCGGCGCAATGCCGCCGCCGGGCGAGCGTTTCGGCATTTCACATCAGAAAGGGCCATTCGTGAGGCCTCCCTTTGACTGTTTCGATACCATCAGGATGGCCAATACCAACGGAAATACCACCCCTGCGCTCCGTTGGACCAAATATGCCCAAACTCCGTGAAATGCGCCTGTCTGCGCCCTCTTTTCCGAAAAGATGAGAAAATTCAGTGGCTTGCAGAAATGCAGGCGTAGGAGCTTCGGCGAAAAGGAATGTCGAGAGAAGTGCCCTTCCCGAGAGATGGGTGACAGTTCATTCCGGATAGATGGGTTACACTTTCGGCCCTTTGCAAGGAGAGCAA